>CAWZYX010000065.1:0-17149 GCA_963966315.1 uncultured Winogradskyella sp.
AGAGACAGCTACCCTTTCCTCTACTGGCGAGCCTATAAAATGGATACACAGAATGTTTTGAGGCTTCAACTCAGGTTTTATGCCAGCCATTTTGCCATTTTTGCCATTACCGGCCTGGCCTCATTGATCATAGCCTATTTTAAGATTGGTATTGGTTTTGGGTTCCCTGGTTTTTTGTATGCCACGCTGGGTATAACCTGTTATTTTAATGGAGTAGTATTCAGGAGAAAACATCCGGAAGTCTTCCCTAATTAACATATTTTTTAAACCCTTTTGTAGCTATTGAATTATTTTTAGGCAAAATTCCGACTAAAATGAAAAATTTTTTTGCCTGTGTGGCCACTATGGTCCTCACCTGCTCCTTTGCACAATTAGACCCTAAAATTTATGAGATCATTGACGCTGTTTCTGAAGAGCGCTTGCGCAATGATGTAAAAACCCTTGCCGATTTTGGGACAAGACATACCTTGAGCGATACAATTTCTGATACCCGTGGGATCGGAGCTGCGAGGCGTTGGATCAAGGGGCAATTCGATCAAATTTCAGAGAAATGTGGCAACTGCCTGGAAGTGTTCTATCAAAATAATTTCTTTGAAAAGGGTACCAATCAACGCATAACAAAAGATGTCAATATTGTCAATGTGGTAGCCATTCAACGAGGAAGCAAATACCCTAACCGATTTATCATCATGAGCGGTGATATCGATTCGCGCGTATCCGACCCTAATGATTTCACTTCCGATTCTCCCGGTGCGAATGATAACGCAACCGGAATGGCAGGAGCCATTGAAGCTGCCAGGGTACTATCAAACTACTCCTTTGAAAGCAGCATCATTTATGTGGGGCTGTCCGGTGAAGAACAAGGCCTGTTTGGCGGCCAGGGTCTGGCACAATACGCAAAAGATAACAACTGGGATGTTGTTGGCATCCTTAATAATGACATGATCGGAAATATCAGCGGGGTGGATGGTGTGATCGACAATCGTACCTTCAGGATCTTTTCCGAGCCTATTACTACCGATGTCACCGATCCGCAGCTATTGACCCGTCAGGCAAGAGCAAGACGCTTCTATGGTGGAGAGGTTGATGGTATTTCGAGGCAGCTAGCCAGATATGTCTATAAAACGACCAGGACCTATATGCCTGAAATGAACCCTATGATGGTTTATCGACTAGACCGATTTGGCCGCGGTGGACATCACCGCCCTTTTAACGACCAGGGCTATGCAGGTATTCGCATTATGGAAGCCCATGAAAATTACACGCAGCAACATCAGGACATAAGGACAGAGGATGGGATCGAATACGGGGATACCTTTGAGCATGTAAATTTTCCTTACTGCAAAAAACTAACGGCAGTGAATGCCATTGTACTGGCGCGCATTGCTTCTGCTCCTCCGGCTCCTGAACAGGTAGGAATTGGAGGGATTGTTGAAGCCTCAGCCAGGTTAAAGTGGGATCCCGTTGAAGGCGCCAAAGGCTATAAGATCTACTGGAGGGATACCACCTCGCCTACCTGGGACCACAGTAAATATGTTGAAGGCATATCCGAGTATACACTTGACGGCATTGTGATCGATAACTTCTTTTTTGGAGTATCGGCAGTTGGAGCAGACGGTCATGAAAGCCCGGTGGTCTTCCCTAACAGCATAATTCGTTAAACCTATGAAGAAAGTTTTCTTTACCTTAGGTGTACTACTCACAGGTCTAACCGTTCAAGCTCAAACGGTCACCGCTCAAAAATCAAACTTCACCCGCCAGGACTCCTTACGCGGAAGCATCACCCCTGAACGCGAATGGTGGGACCTTAGCTACTACCATTTAAACATTGAGGTAAAGCCGGAGGAAAAATTTATTAGTGGTAGTAACACCATTCAATACAGGGTTTTAAAACCATATCAGGTGATGCAGATCGATTTGCAACCCCCCATGCAATTTGAAAAGGCGGTACAGGATGGAAAAGAATTGAAGGTAGTACAGGAGGGTAACGCCCACTTCGTTCAGCTGGAAAAAACACAATTGAGCGGTGAGGAAAACAGCATCACTATTTACTATAGCGGTCATCCAAAAGAGGCTCACAGAGCCCCATGGGATGGTGGATTTAGCTGGAAAAAGGATGAAAATGGCAATCACTTTATTGCTACCTCCTGTCAAGGCCTGGGTGCCTCAGTGTGGTGGCCCAATAAAGACCACATGTATGACGAAGTGGACAGCATGCTCATCAGAGTGACCAACCCCAAAGGCCTGAGCAATATATCCAACGGCCGTCTCAGAGGAATTGAAGAGGAGAATAACAAAGTAACTTCCCATTGGTTTGTGGCCAATCCCATTAACAACTATGGGGTCAATGTGAATATTGGAGACTATGTGCATTTTTCTGAGGTTTATGAAGGAGAAAAAGGCCCTCTGGATATGGATTACTACGTGCTGTCCTATAATTTGGAGAAGGCTAAAGAGCATTTTAAGGATGCACCAAAAATGATGAAAGCTTTTGAGCACTGGTTCGGGCCGTACCCATTTTACGAAGATGGCTTTAAGTTGGTGGAAGTGCCTTATTTGGGAATGGAACACCAGAGCTCGGTCACCTATGGTAACCAGTTCAAAAAGGGGTATCTGGGCAACGATTTGTCGGGCACCGGATGGGGCCTGAAGTTCGACTTCATTATTATTCATGAGGCCGGGCACGAATGGTTCGCTAATAATATAACTTACAAAGATGCTGCAGACATGTGGGTTCACGAAGGCTTTACCGCCTATTCCGAAAATTTGTTCCTCGATTACTACTACGGCAAAGAGGCCTCAGCAGACTACGTGATAGGGACGCGTAAAAATATTAGAAATGATAAGCCAATTATAGGCCAGTACGAGGTTAATAATGAAGGGTCCGGCGACATGTATTACAAGGGCGCAAATATGCTACACACCCTCAGACAGCTTATTGAGAACGACGAACAGTGGCGGTCTATCCTTCGAGGGCTCAATGAGACCTTCTACCATCAAACGGTCAGCACCCAGCAGATTGAAGATTACATCAGTGAGAAAAGCGGTAAAGATCTATCGGCCTTTTTCGATCAGTATTTAAGAGATACGCGAATCCCTACGCTGGAATACAAAATAGAAGCAGGTGAACTCCAATTCCGCTATACCAATATTGTAGATGGATTTGACATGCCAATCGAAGCAAGGATCAACGGTGAGATGAAGTGGATCTTTCCTTCAGGAGATTGGAAATCCATAGCAGTTAACGGCACGCATTTTGAGGTAAAAAGAGATTATTACATCAAGCTTGTGAAAGTGTAAGTTCAAATGAAAAAAATACTGCTCTTCTTATTACTGTTTACAGCTTTTAGCTCATTTATTAAAAACAGTAGTGGTTTAGCAGATGTTTTAAGAAGCAAACTTGCGAGCTATGCCAATGAGAACTGGCCTGAAAAGGTCTTTGTCCATACTGACAAACCTTATTACCTCATAAATGACGACCTTTGGTTTAGTACCTATCTGGTCAACGGAATTACGCATAAAGAGAGTTCCAAAAGTGCTGTGGTCTATGTCGAGCTCATTGATGAGGCAGATAGCATTGTTCGATCAAAACGTTTGTATATAGATCAGCTGAGTGCAGCCGGCCACTTTAAAATAGATACAAGCTGGACACCTGGGCGTTACCTGCTGAGGGCATACACCAATTACATGCGTAATGAGCAACCTCAGGTATTTTTCCAAAAGGAGTTACAGGTCATTAGCCTGCAGGACCAAAAGGAAAGAATACCAGGGAATATCGAATCAACTTTGAACAACACTCCTCTGAACGTTGAAAGACCTGAGCTTTTTTTTTACCCGGAGGGCGGTGACTTGGTGGAGGAGATGAACTCAAAGGTAGCTTTTAAGATAAAAAATCCCGTATACCATAATTCGCAAATTCCGATTGAAATAGTGGATTCAGATGGAATGGTCCTGAGCAGGACCACAAGTACAGAATTTGGTTTGGGTTTTTTCCATATCAGGCCACAGTCCGGCCAGAAGTATTTTGCCAACCTCATGATGAACGGGCAAGTTTATCAATACCCATTGCCAGAGGTACTGACGAATGGATACGCACTGCACATTAATTTAAAGGGGGAAGAACTGCTCATAGGTCTTAACTCCTCTGCTGCGTCAGGCTTAAAAGACGCCTTCCTAATGGTGCATCAACGCGGTAAAATCCTGTTTGATCATCTGGAGAAAACTCCTAAAAAGTCCGATATTATTAGCATCTTCACAGGTAACTTACCCGATGGTGTGGCACACATTACTCTTTTTAATGCTCAAGGACAGCCGGTTTGTGAGCGGTTGATCTATATCGATAATGAAAAAAATAAAGCTGTGGCGGTCATAAAAAAGAGCAAGGAAGTATTTGAATCCCGGGAGAAGGTCACTTTGAACCTGCAAATTCAAAATCCCACCGGAAGTAAGCTAAGTGGTAATGTATCCATGAGTATTAGAGATCTGGAGGCCTATCCCGAGCAGAAAAACAGTGAAAACATCAAAACCTGGTTACTACTTAACTCAGACCTCCGAGGATACATAGAAAGTCCCGGCTACTTCTTTAGCCCAGGAGAAACCTCTAAAAAGACGTTTTTACTGGATCTGATCATGTTAACCAATGGCTGGAGGCGTTTCACCTGGCAGAGTCTTCTTCAGGATTCTGGGAGGACTCGAAAATTTGAGGTGGAAAGGGGAATCACCATCTCAGGAACCACCAGAATGTTAGAAGCACCGAATAAAGCGACTACCGCCATCAATACCATTACTTTTTTTGGACGAGAGACCTTGGATATGCAAAGTGTCAATTCAAAGAAGGACGGTTCCTTTGAGTTTGGACCTTATGTGTTTTACGATTCCATTCAAACCCTGATACAGTCGAAACTGGTCGATTCAAGCATTAAAACAGCTAATAACTTTAGGGATGTCCTCATAAAAATTGATGAAAATACGAGCAGCAGTCCCCAAATCATTCGAGCAGCGCAGAATTTACACTCCAATGTTGCCCTTGTACCAAACGATGAATTTATGGAGGCCTCGGGCTACATAAGAGATCTCAATCTTCAATACGATGAGGAGCGTCAGCTACTGGATGAAATTGTCCTTACCGCTACAAAAAAAACAAAAGCCGAGGAACGTCAGGAGGAAATGGAAGAACGGTCCTTTTACGGCGGCCCTTCCCGGCGGATGGATGTGGAGTCAGATCCCTTTTTATCCAAAACCGAATTACGCTTTATATTTCAACGATTTCCCAGTGTTACTCTTGGTAATGGGATACTTTATTACCGTGGAGAGCCCTGTAGAATTCTATTCAATGATGTTGCTGTTGATCTGAATTACGTCCTGTCTTTAAATCCCTCAGACATATCCTTTATTGAATTCTTTGATCCTACCAATTCCGTTTTTGGCAGAGCACCTGGCGGTGTTTTTGTGATCTATGGAAAGTTAGGTATCGATCAAAACACACGCGATATACGTCGAAAGCCAGGCATTATCAACTTTATGAGCAAGGGCTTCGATAGTACCAAAGAATTTTATGCCCCTGACTATTCAAAGGACCTGGACCAGATGACCAGAACAGATGTAAGGACCACACTACACTGGGATCCGATGATCAGGTTATCCGATCAACAACCAACCAGAGAAATATCCTTCTATACCTGTGATTTGAACGGAACCTACCAAATTGAAATCCAAGGGGTTACAGATTCTGGTGTTCCCATACATGAGATCAGTTACTTTTATGTGAATTAAAGTGAATAAGCTAATTATCTGGATAACGCATGAGATACCTGCGAAAGCAGGTATCTATATTTTTAAAGACCACGGAATAACACTATATTCAATGTATGAACGACATCCCTGAACTGTACTTCGAACGCCATACGGACTGGTACGACTGGCTGTTACAAAATCATGATCAGTACAGGGCAGTGCATCTCGTATTCTACAAACTGGAAACCATGCTCCCCACCATGCGCTGGGAAGAGGCTGTAAAAGCGGCCATATGTTTTGGTTGGATCGATTCAACAGTTAAGAGTTTAGGAGGTGGTAAACGTATTCAGTACTTCTCACCACGCAATCCCAAAAGTACCTGGTCCAAACTTAACAAGGCTTATGTAGAAGAACTAGAATTAGCGGGATTGATCCAGGCTCCCGGCTACAAAATGATAGAACTGGCAAAGACCAGGGGTACCTGGTCCGCTATGGATGATGTTGAAAATGGTGTGATCCCAGAGGACTTGCAAGCAGCTTTTGACGCCAATCCGCTTGCTTTTGAGAATTTTCAAAACTTCACCAGAGGCTATCGCAAGAGTTATATGTCCTGGCTACATAGCGCCAAACGTCCTGAAACGAGAGCTAAACGACTGGTTGAGATCATCAGACTTTGTGAAGCGAATAGGAAGAGCCGGTCATAGGATGGACCGAATGATCAAAAAATCTATTGATGCCTTCTAATTTCCGTCCTTTTTATATCCCTTTGATAAAGCTCCCATAGGGGTCCTGAAATTGCATTCCTTCATTATAGCGATACTTGCTCAGTTTCTTATACTGCACCAACCCCCATAAAATAAATTCCTTTTCAAAATAGACATCTCTCGGGTCCAAATCGGGCTGATAATCGTGAATAAGTGCATCCAATGGGGTAGCCTCATCCAATTTAGCTCTGTAGGAGGCGTCGGTATCCCCATCCAGCAACTCAAAGCTTTCGCGATTGAAAAACCAGGAAATCAGATCGTCATAGGGTGTTTCCTCTCCTTGTTTTTCCAGTTTCTCAATTTTCGGAAAATACTGTGGGAATAGTGTTTTAATGGCATTGTCCATAAGGGTTTGTGCTACAAAGTCTGCACCTTCCTGCTCCCCCTCATACACGAGCTCCACCTTTCCTGTAATGGAAGGGATCACTCCAATAAAATCGGATAGGCGCACAGTGGTTGTCTCATCACCGGCCAGTAACGCTCGGCGTTCGGCCGTACTCAATAAATTCTCAAATGCGGTGATGCTCATTCTGGCACTCACTCCACTCTTTACGTCTACAAATTCGCTCTCTCTGGCCTCAAAGCTGATCTGTTCCAGGAGGTCCTTTGCCAATTCGGGCACGTAGACAGACCTGGACTGTCGCTCATCTAGCTGCGCTTCCTGAGCGGTAATGGTTCTGGCTGTTTCAATATTCGCCGGATAATGCGTCAAAATCTGCGATCCTATTCGATCCTTTAGAGGTGTTACAATACTACCTCTATTGGTGTAATCTTCCGGATTTGCTGTAAATACAAACTGCATATCCAAAGGCAAGCGCAATTTAAACCCTCTGATCTGTATATCACCTTCCTGAAGGATGTTGAACAAGGCCACCTGAATTCGAGCCTGAAGATCGGGCAGCTCATTGATCACAAATATACAGCGGTTTGCTCGCGGGATCATTCCGTAGTGGATCACACGGTCATCGGCATAACTTAATTTAAGATTGGCTGCCTTGATCGGATCCACATCTCCAATGATATCGGCAACAGTCACATCGGGTGTCGCCAGCTTTTCCGCAAATCGCTCACTGCGATGCATCCAGGCAATGGGTGTATTCTCACCCATTTCTTTTATGCGTTCCTTGGCATATCGCGAAATGGGGTTCAGAGGATCGTCATTGATTTCAGAACCCTCTACTATGGGTATGTACTCATCCAGTAGATGGACCATCATACGAGCCAGCCTGGTTTTAGCCTGTCCTCTTAGACCGAGCAAATTTATATTATGTCTCGACAAAATGGCCCGCTCCAATTCCGGGATCACCGTATTCTCATAACCGTGAATTCCTGTGAAGGTGGGGATGCCATTTTTAATATTCTTAATGAGGTTGTCCCTTAATTCATCCTTAATGGATTTCGATTGATAACCTGCTTGTTGAAGCGCTCCTAATGTTGTTATTTTTTCTTTATTCATAATCGTGAAATGAAACTACAAGAGAAAAAAATCAAAGACTTAATCTCCGGTCTTTTGTCTCCTATCTTTTATCTTTTGTCTAATTTTATCCTTTGATTCTTTTTTTTCGATTGTTCTCATAATCCTCAAAGATCATCTCCCCCAGACCTTTCAAGCCCGTATAGAAAGCCTTGCCTCGATTGGCCTGAGTGAACTCCCTAACAAATTGCATCAGATAAGGATCTTCGGCAATCATAAAGGTAGTAATGGGAATGTGTAATCTCCTGGCCTGTTGTGCCATGGCGTAACATTTGTTAGTAATAAAAGGATCCAGGCCCATACTGTTCTTATAATAGTGACCGTCAGGCATTCTCAAACAACTGGGTTTCCCATCAGTGATCATAAAGATCTGTTTATTGGTGTTTCGTTTTCTACGCAGCATGTCCATGGCCAGTTGCAAGCCAGCTACCGTATTGGTATGATACGGCCCCACCTTCAAATAAGGCAAGTCCTTAATGGCAATTGGCCAGGCATCATTCCCAAACACAAGGATGTCCAGTGTGTCCTTTGGGTACCTGGTCGTTATCAATTCTGCAAGTGCCATCGCTACTTTTTTTGCCGGGGTAATGCGGTCTTCTCCGTATAGGATCATGCTATGACTAATATCAATCATCAAAACCGTACTCATTTGACTCTTGTGAAGGGTTTCTTCCACCACCAGGTCATCCTCGGTCAGCCTAAAATCTCCCACTCCATGATTGATCTGCGCATTACGCAAGCTCTCCGTAATAGATACTTTTTCAAGAGCATCACCAAATTGGTAAGCTCGGAATTCTCCTGTATGTTCATCTCCAATACCTATACCTTTGCTTTTGTGATTTCCCGATCCGCTGCGTTTGATCTTACCAAAGATCTGATCCAAAGCCTGCTGCCTGATAGCGCGTTCCGTTTTAGCGGTAATGGCCATGCCTCCTCCTCCTTCACCATCAGGATCCAACTCCTCACGGATATAACCTTTGTTTTTCAGGTCTTCAATGAAATCATCAATGGTATAATCGGGTGTAGTGAGCTTATATTCCTCATCCAATTGTCTTAACCAGTCTATCGCCTCGTCAAAATCTCCCGAGGTGTAGGTGATCAGTTCTTTGAAAATTTCAAAAAGCTTATCAAAGGGAGACTGGTCAGGAGCCTCATAGGTCTTAAAAATAAATCCGGATCTTTTTTCAGGGTTTCTCATAGCTGTATAAAAATAATTCTTTTTGGCAGGTTGATAAAAGCATTAACATCCCTTTTAGAAAACCCTGCAGAGATTTCGTTAATTTTAGCTTTTCGATAACTAACCTTACACTATGAAACATTTTTTCAGTATCGCTATGCTTTTTTGCGTAGCGCTTCTTTCGGCTCAGGAATTTTCTATGGACCTGGTCAAAAACAAAACTCCAAGAAATATTGGTCCCGGTGGGATGTCAGGCAGGGTGACGGCTATAGACGTACAGCTGTCCGATCCGGACGTTATGTATGTAGGTACGGCCTCCGGAGGCCTTTGGAAGTCAAGCTCTGGAGGCATCAAATGGGAACCGATTTTCGATCACGAAGCTACGGCGTCCATTGGGGCGGTTGAAATACAGCAATCCAATCCCTCCGTAATCTGGGTGGGTACCGGTGAGGGGAACCCAAGAAATTCATTAAATGGAGGCTACGGTGTTTACAAGTCACTGGACGGAGGTAAAACATGGAATCTCATGGGACTTGAGGAGACCCGTCATATTCATCGGATCATCGTGGACCCCACCGATCCCGATGTGGTGTATGTAGGAGCGATTGGCTCACCATGGGGAGAGCATGCGGAACGCGGAGTGTTCAAAACAACCGATGGCGGCAAGACCTGGAATAAGATCTTATTTGCTAATAATAGAACGGGTGTGGCCGATATGGTCATGGACCCCACTAACCCCAACAAGCTATTTGTGGCCATGTGGGAACACAAACGCGATCCCTGGTTCTTTAAATCCGGTGGTGAAGGTTCCGGACTGCACATGACCCATGATGGGGGTGAGACCTGGACCAAAATCAGCAGCGACAACGGCTTTCCTGAAGGAGATCTGGGAAGAATTGGTGTGGCCATTGCTCCTGGTAAACCCAACGTAGTGTATGCCCTTGTAGAATCCAAGAAAAATGCGCTGTACAAAAGTACTGATGGTGGATTTACATGGCGCATGATCAATGATAACAACGATATAGGGAACCGCCCATTTTACTATTCTGAGATCTATGTCGATCCGCAGAACGAAAACAGGGTCTATTCCATTTTTACCTACGTCAACGTATCAGAAGATGGTGGGAAAAGCTTTTCGCAGCTAATGAATGCCTACGGAGCTAACAATGGCGTACACCCCGACCACCACGCCTGGTGGATCCATCCCGATGATGGGAGTTTTATGATCGACGGCAATGACGGCGGAATGAACATGACCCGGGATGGAGGTAAAACCTGGAGGTTTATTGGCAATATTCCCGTGGCCCAGTTCTATCACATCGCAGTGGACAATGAATATCCTTACAATGTTTATGGTGGCTTACAGGATAACGGTTCCTGGAGAGGTCCTGCATACGTATGGCGTGATCAGGGCATCAGAAATAGCTACTGGCAGGAAATAAGCTTTGGCGATGGCTTTGATGTGGTCCCGGACCCCGTCGATTCAAGATATGGGTGGTCCATGAGTCAGCAAGGCTACGTGAGTCGCTACGACTGGCAAACCGGAAATAACTACGGCGTACGTCCCACGCACCCCGACCCGGATGTAGAACTGCGCTTTAACTGGAATTCTGCTATCAATATCGATCCGTTCGATAACAATACTATTTACTTCGGTAGCCAATTCGTGCATAAATCAACTGATAAAGGAGAGACCTGGACGGTCATTTCGCCTGACCTGACAACGAATGACCCCGAAAAGCAAAAACAATCAGAAAGTGGTGGCCTGACCATGGATGCCACCGGTGCCGAAAACCACTGTAGTATTCTGGTCATTGAACCCTCCCCTATCGAAAAAAACATGCTCTGGGTAGGATCGGACGACGGACGGGTGCATTACACCACCGATGGGGGTGACAACTGGACCGAGGTGACCAAAAACATCAAAGGCCTGCCCAAAGGTAGCTGGATCGCGCAGATCAAGGCATCTAATAAAAATAAGGGAGAAGCCTTGTTGATCGCAAATGACTACAGACGCTACAACTACACTCCCTATGCCTACAGAACAACCAACTACGGTAAATCCTGGGAGCGCATTGTAGATGAAGAAGATGTCCAAAGCTATACGCTGGCAATCGTTGAAGATCTTGAGGAGGCCAATCTCATGTTCCTTGGTACCGATGACGGATTGTACATTTCGTTGGATGCAGGCAACGAATGGACCAAATGGACCCAAGGTTTCCCAACCACTTCGGTGAAGGACCTGGTGATCCACCCACGGGAGCATGACCTTGTTATCGGCACCTTTGGAAGGGCTGCCTGGGTGCTGGACGACATCAGACCTTTAAGAGCAATGGCGGCGGATAAATCGATAATGGATGATCCTATTAAACTATTTGAGCCACCAACAGGATACCAGGCAGCCTACCAGCAACCCACAGGAAGTCGCTTTGGTGCTGATGCCATGTTCCATGGCGAAAACAGACCAGGGGGAGCGCGATTTACTTATTTGTTCAATGAGATGAAGGAAGAAGAATCAAATGATGAAAAAGACGATGATGATGAGATCCTGAATCAAGTTCAGGATGACAAAACAGTTAAATGGGATTCGCTCACCCTTAAATTGTATGATGGTAGTCGCTTGATCAGAACCCTAAAGCGCAAAGCTCCCGAAGAAAACGGTTTGCATTCCTGGACCTGGTACATGGATGAGGCCGGTGTGGACTACCCCTCGAGAAGGATCAGAGAACGCAATTGGGAGCCTGGAGGTGTGGACGTAAAACCCGGGGATTACAGAGCAGTATTGCATTATGGAGATCTCGAATCGGAGACCAGTATTACGATCGCTTCAGACCCAAGACTGCAGGTCTCACAAAAGAACATTGATGAAGTTTATGCTACCGGTAAAGAATTGGAGAAAATGCAGCAGACAGCTGCCGATGCGGTAAGGCAATTGGTGGAAAGTAAGGCTATTGCCGAGCAATATCAAAAACAACTGTCCAAACTGGATAAGGATAGCTACAAAGATCAGATCAAGGCATCTAAGGAAGTTCAGAAATCCATCGACAGCCTGATAAATCACTTTTTAGGGACCCCCGACGATCGTCAGGGTATCACCAGAAATCCTGAAGTAACAGTCATGCAGCGTCTTAATCTGGCGCGTGGTTATGTGAATGGCAGTCAGACCGGGATCACCAGCACAGAAACAACCTTGATCAAACACGCCAGGGATGCTATGGCTGGAGCTTTAGGGGAAGTAAATTCATTTTTTAGAGAAGACTGGATGGACTACCAGAGCGCCATGAAAACGGTACAACTCGATCCCTTTAAGGAGCTGAACAGTTTTCGTCTGGACTAATCCCACATCAGAATCATAAACAAGGCGAATCCATGGATTCGCCTTGTTTTTAATCTTAATTTCTGCGATTGTTTTTAAAGGATTTATCCGGATAGGCCGGTGGTGGTGGTACTTCACGCGGATCTTTTGCAATCTCTTCCTGTAACAGTTGAATAGCTGCCTCCAGTTGGGCATCCTTTCCATTAAAGGTCGCATGTGGTAAATTATCTAAAACAATATCGGGCTCAAAACCTCGGCCTTCGATTAGCCATTCCCCCTCTTCTCCGTAAACCCCGAACATTGGGGCTCTTGCTACTCCTCCGTCGGACTGCTGATTGGAACTATTGAGCCAGATCTGTCCACCCCAGGTGCGCATGCCTATGGTTGTTCCCAGACCTAATCGTTTGAAACCTTCGGCCAAAGCCTCACCGTCTGAATAGGTGTTCTCGTTTACCAGGACCACTATGTGGCCTCGGAACGAATAAGGCATATTCCAGTACGGTTCTCCTGAGCGTCCTTTCCAATACATCCAAGCTGTTCTTATTAGTTTTGAAAGTATAAAACTATCAATATTCCCTCCCCAGTTGTAGCGGACATCAATGATGAGTCCCTTTCTGTTAAAGACCGGATAAAACTCTCTGTAAAACTGACTCACATTGGCACTGCCCATGGCCCACAAATGCAAGTAACCGATCTCGTTATTGCTGGCCTCTTCAACTTTAAGTCGATTGCTGTATTCCCAATCCTCGTATCGCAACCAGAATTCACTGCCCTGAGGTTTTACAATGACATCCCTCGTATCACTACCTCGCTTTATGGTTAACCTCACCTGTTTTCCAACCTGGTTGCGAATTAATTCGCCAATATCTATGGCTGAGAGTGACTCCCTGCCATTTACTTTGGTGATGATGTCCCCTTCTTTAATGTCCAGATAGGGATCGTCCAGTACAGATTTTCGGTCGGGATAATCGGGATCTACCTTGTAAATATAATCGATCCTGAATCCGCTGTTCTCCTCATCCCTACTGGTCTCTGCTCCCAGGCTAGCAACCTGAATATTCTTATCATCACTTCGGGTATCACCACCTCGGGCTGCTGTGTGTAAAGCAGAGAGTTCACCGATCAATCGTCCGATCACATCATTAAGTTCGTTCCTGGTGGTCACACGATCTACCAAAGGCAGATACTTTTCGTACATCGCGTCCCAATCCACTCCATGCATGTTTTTATCGTAAAAATAATCACGCTCCATTCGCCAGGCGTCTTTGTAGATTTGTTTCCAATCCTCCCTTGGGTTTATGGAAAACTTCCAACCGCTAAAATCAATTTTAGCCTTATCCAGCTTTGCTTTTCCTGTACCAGCATCCACCATAAAGTAAGCACTTCCTTTCCTGATCAGCATTTTCTTGCCATCTCTGGTCAGTTCAAAACCATTCACCGCAGAAGCGACCTCCTCTACCTTGATCTCTTCATTGGTGATCTTCACCACTTTCAAATGGGATTTGGCACCAACACCCGTCTCCGAAGCCATCATGTAGATAGCTTTATCATTTAGTGCAAGGTTAGAGTAATTCCCGGCCGAAATGGGAACTTCCCGGATCCGGGACTGAATACCTTCCTTGTCAATTGCCACCTCTACATTTGTTTTTTCCTTTTCCTCGCCTTTCTTTTTTTTCTTTGTGCTCTCCTGCTTTTCTGTTTCATCCTCCTCCATCAGTTCATCTTTCTCCCTAAATGGTGAACGCGTTCCCTTTTTCAACGCCACATGATATAATTTTTCACTGGCATCCCAGTAAGGTTCGGGTTGTCTTGTCCCCCAAGGACTGCCAACCAGGGTCCTAAAATTACGATCGGACAAAAAGTACATGAACTTACCATCAGGGCTCCATCTTGGATTAAAACTATTGGCTCTATCTGTGGTTAGGTCAAAAAGCGAGGCATCGTTCACATTGTAAACTTTGATCTGGGTCATAGAATTCAAAGCGGTTTGTACAAAAGCCAGCCATTGGCTATCCGGTGACCATGAAAAGTCCCTGATCCCTTCATTGTTGGTAGATATTTTTTTGCTATCCCCCGTCGCAATATCCAGAACATACATGTTAGCTTCCAGATCATCATAGGCGATGTACTTACCGTCTGGGGAAGGAATGCCCGCATATCTTAAAACACTGCCATCCTTAGTGATGGCTGAAATGGTTCCAGAACCGTCCGATGCAAATTTTACAAATTCAAACTCACCACTTTCGTCCGATAAGGTGATGACTTTTTCACCGTCGTGGGAAAACACCGCATCTCGATAGCGTACATCCTTTTGTTCGGTAAACGATACTGTTCGTCCAGCCTTCACGGGCACTACAAAAACACGACCACGAGCAGTAACTACAACATTTTCTCCTTTAGGATCAGGGTGAACAGACGTAATGTATTGCGATGGATTCTCGTCCCATTTCTCTCTTAACTGTTCCAGATCTGAGGCCAGTCTTACATCGATTTTATTGTAATTACCTGTGGAGAGGTCGAGTAACCACAAATCGGCAGCGTGTTGATACACAATTTTACCACTGTCCACATTGGCATAGCGTACCCCATATTGGGTATGTTTGGTATGCTGTTTTAGATCATTCCCATTGGTGTCCATGGACCAAATATTCATGATACCATCTCTATCGGTAATGAAGTAAACCCTTCCCTTGTACCACATCGGTTTATGACTTTCTCCCTCGTAGTCAGTAGTGAGTTTGACGGCCTCCTTCTCACCGTTAAACTTCCATATTTGTCTGGCCGTTCCACCCACGTAGCGTTTGGCAGCATCGCCATGGTCGGCAGGCCTTATAAAAAACCAACTCCCTTCCTCGTTCTGTACCCCTTCACTGGCCTGGTATAGGGGGACCACGTTTTTCACCTTGGATTCCAGATCAATGGTTACCAGTTGTTCATCAGGAAGTTTATTATAAGCCTGGGTCTGGAAAACAATCTTCCCGTCGGAGGTCCAACTTGTTACGGTTGAATTATCTGCTTCGTAGGTCCAGCGCGTGGTCATCCCTCCGTCTATTGGAATGGTGTAAACCTCTGTGGGACCCTCGTAACTGGCTGAGTATGCCAGTATTTTCCCATCAGGCGAGATCATTGGATAACGCTCTTCTTCGGCATGGGTAGTTAGTCGTTGGGCCAGCCCCCCCTGAGCAGAAACCTTCCATATATCGCCTTCCGCAGTAAAAACGATGGTGTTATTATGAATATCAGGAAATTGATAATAACCCGAAACACCCTGGGCATTCGCATAAAAGGTGCTCAGTAAAAGGCTGATCATAAGGGCAGCTGATAAGTTGATTTTAGATTCCATTGACGTATTGATATTTATATTGATTTCAAAGAGTGCTGAAGTTAGTAATTATTAGGTCGATTTTGATACGTTTGAAGGTTAATTCAGTAAATCGTTTACAGTTCTTCTCAGAACATGAAAGCTGCACTTCCCATTGGTGGAACATTCTGGTAACCAAGGTAAAGAGCTGATGCGAGCAACCGCCCCATTGTAATTTATGAGCAACCAATAATATCTAAAACCAATTAGATTGCGATCGAATCGACTACTTGAGCATGCACGAGGAATGACTTCTCAGATCTACTTATTGAAAAGCGGAACATTGATAAACAAGAGGTATAAAGCTCGAAATACTTAATAACATCAAAGATTCTCAAGGTCCAGAACTTGAAAATTTCTCACGGCAAAGTAATCATCCAGCCCGTAATCGGTATTGATGATAATCCCTCCTAAGACGGTTACTTTTTTATCGTTAAATTGAGATTTACAGGACTTTAAATGCTTGTGTACCTGGTCGTGAATAATTTCGTACGCCGCTTCTGTGATGGCCTTTTCAGGTTGCCTGCTTGTGAGTATGTTATTCCGATACGGCAATAAGCTTTCTTCCAGTTTCATCTGCTGATAGTCGTCCTCATTGATTTCAGGTCGGTACTGTTGGTCGTTAAAACGACTAAGTGCCAGCATTAGAGCTCCGCATGAATTCCCTGTTTGTTCCTGACGTGGTCGGTACATTTTACCCAGTTCACCTTCCAGGGTCACTCCAATATGCGGTCCATAAAAAATAAAGGCCGAGCCATTATCCGGAACATGATGTGCAAAAGCTGTCATCCCGGTTTGGCCCGCAAAAGGCAATCCTCCTAATCCACCCATGATAAATGGCCCAAATAACACATTGAAGAAGGTTGTAGAGGGAACATTTATATCATCTGAACAGACAGAAGTGGCCATTAAAACCTTGGAGATATCAATTTTGTGTTCTATCTGCATTCTACCCAAATAGTGTATTGAGGTATCCTTGGCGTCCATGGCGCTGGGGAAAAAGGCTTTTACTATTTTTTCAAACTTTCGTTGCAGCATATCAAAGAATTTAATGCTTCAAGTTACCAATTTAAAATTATGCAGGTTGCCTCATAATCTTTTCCAACGCACGCCCCCTTGCCAGTTCGTCAATAATTTTATCCAGATAACGCACCTTGCGTGTTAATGGGGTTTGTATCTCCTCTATCCGATAGCCACAAATAAGGCCCTTTATCAGATGTGCATTCGGGTTTAGATGGGCCTCGTCAAAAAACGTCTGAAAAGTGACCTTACAGTCAATCATTTCGCTAATTTTTTCATCATTGAAGCCCGTCAACCATTCAAG
>CAWZYX010000066.1:0-16929 GCA_963966315.1 uncultured Winogradskyella sp.
ATCTACCCAGGCCCCAATGATCGGATTGCTCGAGGTCGATACAAATACAGGGGCAGAAGTAATCTCAGGCTGGTCCGCCACTATCGGTAAAAATACATTGCCCGACTGAGGACTGATCGCATCACAATCTACCGTTACCGTTCCCGTTACCTCAGGATAACATCCTCCCGACCTTACGAACGTATAGTCATAGGTCCCGAACTCAACCCCGTCTATGATGTTGTCAAACTCCGTGACATCTCTGCTGTAAGTGTTTGTGCCATCGCTTAAGGTGATGTTCCCATCTACCCAGGCCCCAATGATCGGATTGCTCGAGGTCGATACAAATACAGGGGCATCCGTTAAGTCTTGAATGACGATAGTTTCCGATACATCCCCACCAGCCACGGTAATACTCCCTGTGGCCTCTTCGTAACAGGCCTTGTTAATGGTATAAACAACCAGACCATCTGGTACGTTGCTGAAAACAGCAGTCCCATTCATATCTGTCGTCTCTGTAGTCGAGTTAAAATTCACCTCAGCATTCTCCACTGGGTTCGATCCTGAATCGGTAACGTTAATGGTAACCTGATTCTGTCCGAAAACAGGGGCCATCATCACAATCGCTACAAGAAAAGTGTAGAGTTTTTTCATCAATTTATTTCGTTTATTTGTTAGTATTCGGTTTTGTATTAATTCCTTCGAAAAGTTTGGCCACTCCAGACTTCAATGACTCATTTTTTTCGATAAGTTCATTCAACTCTTTGTCCAGATCTGAAGAATCTGTCATCGTTCCTGCCTCTTTTTGAGGTTTATTTTTTTTGTGATTGGATTTGCTCAACTTTTGGTTTTTTGATGAAACGAATCTATTGGAATTCGCTTTTTAAACCACACGAGAGCAATAACAAGAAGTCTACATTATAAAAATACACAGAACAAAACTTCTACAGGCACTTATAATAAATTGAAAATCAATTTATTATAAAGAAAAAACTAAGAGCTTTAAACAATCCAGAAAATGGCCCTAAAGACTATTTAGGTAAGAGATCAGATTCTCATCACGGTCTATGTCTAGCTTTTTTCGCAACCTGAATCGGGCCATATTAATGCTTTTTACGCTTTGATGTGTAATGGCAGAAATCTCTTTTGTAGACATATTTAGTCTAAGAAAAGCGCAAATTTTAATTTCATTAGGTGTAAGATCAGGGTGGGCATCATTAAGACTGTCATAGAAGTCCATATGCACCTCTTTAAATCGCAGTTCAAATTCCTCCCAAACTTGCTGTGAAGAATTGACCCTAATCTCATTGATAATCTGCTGAATAATATCTTTATTATCCTTTTTGGCATCAGGCTTTAATTCGATAAGTTTTTTTGATATGGAGGTAATAAACTCGTTTTTCTCAAGCAGGTACATCAGGTTAGAAACAAGTTCCTTTTTCTTGTAATCCAGATCCTTTTCTAATTGTTTTTTCTCAAGGAGCAGGTTCTCTTCTTTCAGTTTGAGTTTGGCATTCTTATTTTTCTGATTCACGTAGAGTAAGACCAGAATAATGGCAATCAAGAATACAGCAATAAGGAATCCTGTAAACTTGAGCTCGCGATTTTTATACTCAGCTTCTCTGTAGATCCTTTCGATCTCCTTCTGTCGCAGAATTTCATCGAACTCATTCTGCATTTTAAGCATCGTCAATTGCTTAATATCGCTCTCATCCTGATACGCGTCGTTGTAGTTGGTATAGAGTTTATAAAAATACAGAGCAGAGTCCAGTTGCTTTTCGGCGTCATAAATATCTGCCAGCACTTTAGAGCTCCTGAAAACATAAAGTTTATAAGAATTGGGTAAGGACACCTTTAAACTTTTGTGAGCATACACTTTTGCCAGTCGGGTCTGCTCACTGTAAGCATAAATCTCTGCAGCATTTGAGTAAACAGCACCCTCTTGTAAAGATACCGGACCAGAATTAAATGAATCGGTCTTGTTTTTTAGTGCATTTAAAGACATACTCAAAAACTTGTTTGCATTTTCCAGGTCTTCATTCTTGAAATAAATTTCAGAAACAGAGTTGTAAATAGCCGCAAGGCTTAACCAATTTTCATTTTTTAAATGATAAGACGTAAGGTTAAGGTAACCTTCAATAGCGGCCTCATCATCTCCTTGAATACTATTAATGAGTGCTATGTTGTATAGTGGGTAAACTGAATTGGCTTCATCCCCTTGATCAATAAAAAGTTTGTAGGCCTTATCGAAACTTTGCAAAGCATCATCATAGTCTTCAATTTCTTTATATAAAAGGCCCATGTTGTTATTGAGATGAGGTAGTAAGTCATCAAAATTACTGGTACGCGCCAGAAGAAGGCTCTCCTGATAATATTCCAAAGCACTCAGATGATTGTTTTGGGCCAGATTAATGTTTCCAAGAAGCATGGTGTTTTTTGTGAATAGATAGGTACTATCGACCTGATGATATAAGTCCCTGGCCATTGAGTAGTACACTTTGGCCGAATCCATACTATTCTTCCCGATAAAATAATACCCTAATCTACTGCTAATATCAGCTTGTTGAGCGACGAACTGAGACTTTGATGACAGATCCAGAGCCTGATTTAAAAAATAAAACGTGGAATCCTGATTTATAGACTCGTACTGTTTTGACAAATCCAGGCACAGTTCAATTTTAGTCCCCACATCGATACTTTTTTCTAGCTTATCCCGCAACAGCGAGATGCCATCCGTTTGTAGGCTAATCCATAAGCCCATCCAACAAAAAAGTGATAGTATCAAGTACTTCATAGAATCAAATATAAAAAAGACTGTCTACTTAGGCCTGAATAAACAAAAGCGTAATTCAAAATATCTTTGATCCATTGGTCAAACTCAACTAAGTCTCACTCCTTTTATTGTTCCAAAACTTAATCAATGTCATAAAAAGAATTAATACTTATTTAAAAATTGCGCCCTTCTTAAAAAATTGAATTTTCATACATTTATTGAACTAATCAATGAGCAAATTAATGAGTCTTAATAAAGAAGAGTTACAGGTCGCTGGCCTGGAAAAAATAAAGAACGATTTTCAATACCTGGTAGACCTCTTTAAGGAGATGTTGCATTCCATTGGAGAAGATTCCATTGCGGAGCACCTCCCCTTTGATACCCATAAACAATCGGAAGACCCCGAGCATTCTGATGAAAAGCTCACTCAGGCCATTGGTATCTGCTTTGAGTTGCTGAACCTGGCCGAAGAAAATGCCGCCACCCAGTACCGTCGTAAAACCGAAAGCGAGTTTGGCCTGGAGTCCACCCGTGGCTCCTGGGGCGAGACCATTCATGAATGGAAAACTCAGGGGCGCAGTAGCAAGGATATCCTGAGCAAACTACGTCAGGTGTGCGTGGTACCCGTCCTTACGGCTCACCCTACCGAAGCTAAGCGTCTCACCGTACTCGACATCCACCGTGAGATCTACCTCTGCCTGGTACGTCGTGAAAACCCCAAATGGTCTCTGGCAGAGCAGGCTCGCCTAAAGGGCGAGATCATGAGCCTTTTGGAGCGCCTCTGGCGCACAGGCGAGATCTATCTGCAAAAACCCCGTTTGGAGGATGAGCGCAGTAACCTAATGCACTATTTCACCAATGTCTTCCCTAAGGCCCTGGCCCTTACCGATGAGCGTTTGCAGGAAGCCTGGATTGCCAACGGGTACCCCTCAGAGGCCCTGATGTGGCCCGAAGACTACCCCCTTACCCAGTTTGGAAGCTGGGTGGGAGGCGACCGCGACGGACACCCCTTCGTCACACCGGAGTTTACAGCTAGCACCCTGAAATTACATCGCAAGGCCGCCCTGAAAATGATGCACAAACAGCTGATCCACCTGGCTGCACAACTCAGTTTTTCGGTCTATCAGGTAGACATTCCAAAGGCCTTTACCGAAGATATTCGGAGCATGGCTGCAGGGCTGAAAGCCCAAGGTCAGCAGGCGCTGGACCGCAACCCTTCAGAGCCCCTGCGTCAGTTCGTGAACTTACTCATCGCCAGACTGGACAATACTATGCACGGACGCACAGATCTGGGGACGGAGAGTTATTTCATCTCCGCTCAGGCCCTGGCCGCTGAGCTAAAAAAAATACGAGAGCTGCTCATTGAGCTTGGCGCCACGCGCATTGCCCGCGAGTACCTCTTCCCTGCAGAACGCATGCTGCAGTGTTTCGGTTTTCACCTGGCCAAGTTGGACATCCGTCAGAATTCAGCCTACCACGAAAAGGCTATCTCCCAGATCCTGAAGACCTCCGGTTTTGAGGACCACGATTACGGGAGCTGGTCGGAGGAGAAGCGCCTCGACTTCCTGAATAGTGAACTAAAAAGTAAGCGCCCCTTTCTGGTAGGCGGTGTATCCTGCGGCCCAGAGGCCGATAATGTACTGGGCTACCTGCGGGTAGTTAAAGACTATGTGGATCAGTACTGCACCGAAGGGATTGGGTCGGTCATCGTGAGTATGACGAGAAGCCTTAGCGATCTTCTGGTGGTCTATGTCTTACTGCGCGAAGTAGGCCTCAGAGATGCGCAGTTACCGGTAGTACCGCTTCTGGAAACCATAGACGACCTGCTGGCAGGCCCCGAAATCCTCAAGAGCTACCTGGAGCATCCGGTGGTAAAAGAACAAATGGCTCACCAGCCGGAGTTTACACAAGAGATCATGCTAGGCTATAGTGATTCCAACAAGGATGGAGGCGTGCTCACCAGCCGCTGGAACATTTACAAAGCCGAAGAACGTCTTACCAAAGTGGCTAATGACTATGGTGTTAAGCTCTGCTTTTTCCATGGGCGTGGAGGAACTATCAGTAGGGGTGGTGGAAAGATCCATCGTTTCCTGGAGAGTATGCCGGCAGGCTCTATGAGCGGCCGGATAAAGATGACCGTTCAGGGAGAAACGATTGCCAATCAGTTTGCCAATAAGCTTACAGCCAGTTACAATCTGGAAATGCTGATCGCCGGAACTGCCAAACAGGCCATGATAGAAGCCAAGGCAGAAGATCCTCACATCCATGAGATCATGGATCGTCTGGTGAATATGGCTCGAGCAAATTACCGTAAGTTACTGGACCACCCAAAATTCATTGACTTCTATTCCGCCGCCACACCGATCGACGTGCTGGAACAAAGCAAGATTGGCTCAAGACCTGCTCGACGAACGGGGCAACGCTCCCTGGAGGACCTGCGCTCCATACCCTGGGTCTTTAGCTGGAACCAGAGCCGTTTTAACCTCACCGGATGGTTTGGAACCGGTAAGGCCCTGGAAACCTTTAAATCTGAATACCCCAAAGATTTTGACAAACTGAAGCAGCTTTCCAAAGACTGGCCCTTCCTCAAGTACCGACTCATTCAGATTGAATCAAACCTTTTGAATGCCGATCCGGATATTATGATGCGCTTTGCGCAGTTGTTGGAGGATGATGCCACGCGCAAGGAATTAATGGGTCTCATACTAAACGATTTTGAGATCTGCCTTCAGCGCATTGAGGATCTCATGGGTGCCTCAGCCGAGCAACGCCGCATCTCCAAGCTCGAAAACAACAAACTCAGAGATGCTGCCCTCAAGAACTTGCATAGTATTCAATTGGATCGTCTTAAGAAATGGCGAACAGTGAAAGACAGTGACGAAGAGCTCAGCCAGCAGTATCTGCTGCAACTGCTTCTGAATGTGAATGCCCTTTCAGGAGGCCTGAAGAGTACCGGCTAATGACATGGTTTATTTGAAATGGGAATAAAACAGAATGTAAATCCTGTGATCACGGTGATCTGCGGTCTTATTCGCAATTCCCGAAACGAACTGTTCATTGCCCGACGCGCCCTCCACAAGGAGCATGCAGGTTTTTGGGAGTTTCCGGGTGGAAAACTGGAGCCCGGAGAGTCTCATCGAAACTGTCTGAAACGCGAGCTTCTGGAGGAACTGGGAATGCGGGTGTGTATTGGTGATCATGCGTCAGAAAGCACCTACTGCTTTGAGAAGTTCACGGTGCATCTCATTGCCTATCACTGTGTTTTCCAATCAGCTACTTACCAGTGCAGCGACCACGATTGTTATGAGTGGGTTCCACCTCATTTGTTGAACACCTACAACCTTAACCCTTCGAACCTTGTTTTCACAAAACTTTTAAAGGCTACTTAAAGCAATTTCGCGCAGTCCATTAGATCTTTACAGCACTCAGGCCATCTGTTCATGATACTATTCCCTGGGGAATTAGTATCTTTAAACTGCATCCATTCGCAGAATCATGCAGCATATTTCTATTAAAGACGGTCCGAAGCTATCAGATTACAGTTCCTATGGCAGCCTCAATAACTTAGTAAAAGAATTTTTAAGCTCGACCAGAGATCCGATCAGCTCACTTAACAATACGACTATTTGGATGATCAACTCCACAGCTACGGGTGGTGGTGTCGCCGAAATGCTCCCCAGTCAGATGCGCATTCTTCGTGCTCTTGGTGTTCGCATTGAATGGCTGGTTCTCGAAACTAAAAATCCAGATTTTTTCAATCTTACCAAACGCGTCCACAATGCTATTCACGGCAGTGGTGAAGGTGTATTCAACGCGTCAGACCGACAGGTGTTTGAACAAATAAATCAAGAGAATCTTGATGATGCCCTCACTTACATAAAGGATGGAGATCTGGTCGTCATTCACGATCCCCAACCCATGCCACTGGCAGAATTAATTGCTGCGAGACGCCAGGTCAAACTAATCTGGCGCTGTCACATAGGGCTGGAAACGCAGAACCCTACTACCCAGAGAGTGTGGTCTTTCCTAGCACCTTATTTCAAGCCTTACCATCACTTTGTCTTTAGTCTGGATGAATACGTTCCCGAACCACTCAAGGAACACACCTCCATCATCACTCCTGCCATTGACCCATTAAGTCATAAAAATCGTCTTTTACACACCGATAAGTGCATTAGTATTCTGCTGCAGTCGGGAATTATAAGTGGTCGGCAGCCCTTGCTGCACCCGTTGTACAAATACAAAGTGAGACGTGTGATGCCCGATGGAAGCTTTGGAAAAGTAAATAATCGGCAGCCTTTGGATCTGATCTACCGGCCCACAGTTACCGAAATATCGCGCTGGGATCGTTTGAAAGGATTTAAGGAACTCCTGGAGGCTTTTGTCCTGTTGAAGAGAGAAAATGAACATACAGGTGACCCCAAAAGTGTTGCTTACAAACGGATCAAGGCTACCCGGCTTATCCTGGGCGGACCAGATCCGCTATTTGTATCAGATGATCCTGAAGGTATGGAGGTATTGAGAGAATTGATGGACCATTACCAGAAGGTCCCTGAAGAGCTACAGAACGATATTGCCATACTACTGCTCCCTCTTAACAATAAAAAACAAAATGCCCTAATTGTAAATGCGCTGCAGCGGTTTTCCAACGTGGTGGTTCAAAATTCACTTCAGGAAGGGTTTGGGCTAACAGCCACTGAGGCCATGTGGAAACAACGTCCGGTTTTGGTCTCAGGAGCAGCGGGACTAAAGTTCCAGGTAGATGATGAAGTCAATGGTAGAATAAATGATGATCCCACCCATCTGGAGGGACTTGCCAATCTTCTGAAAATTATGCTTAACAATCCCAAACAGCGTGATGCCTGGGGTTTTAACGGGCAACTAAAAGTAATCCAACAGTTTACGCTGTTCAGTCAAATAGACAACTGGTTACAGTTATGGTCCACTCTTATGGACAGCTCTTCTCCATCTGAGGCACCAATGGAAGTTTAAATAGAGCTGAACCGGGGTTTATTTCTATCTTTACAAAAAACCAAACCGAATGAGCGATACCATAAATATGGCCGTTTTAATTGACGCCGACAATATACCTTCTGCCAACGTAAAAGAAATGATGGAAGAAATCACCAAATACGGTAACCCTACCATCAAACGCATCTATGGGGACTGGACAGCACCCAGAGTTCAGAAATGGAAAAGCCTGTTACTGGAGAACGCAATTACACCTGTACAGCAATATGCTTATACCGTAGGCAAGAACGCAACGGATTCTGCCATGATCATTGATGCAATGGACCTGTTATATTCTGGTAAGGTCCAGGGTTTTTGTCTGGTATCGAGTGACAGCGATTTTACAAGGCTGGCAACTCGCCTGAGAGAAGCAGGAATGCTTGTGATTGGTATTGGAGAGAAAAAAACGCCTGACCCTTTCATTGTAGCCTGTGATAAATTTATTTACATAGAGATTCTAAGAGATCCAAATGAAGATAAGAATACGAGTACGCGACGACCAAAAAATAATGTTGACAAGATTAGTAAACGTGACATTGAGCTCATCAAATCATCTATCCGGGATGTCTCAGATGACGACGGTTGGGCCTTTTTGGGAGACGTTGGCAGTTTAATGCAGAAAAAACGTCCCAATTTTGATTCGCGTAACTACGGATTTGAAAAACTCACCCCGCTTATTAAATCCATCGGTAAATTTGACATTGAACAACGAGAAAACCCTAAGAGTCGTCACAAACTTATTTTTGTAAAGAATAAATAGGCTTCTCTTAACTCTTCAGACTTTAAAATGTTAAGAGCTCCTTAAAACCCTTGAATTTACAAGCTATTCATTTGGTTCTGAGGCTAAAAAATCGTATTTTCGCGTCGCTATGAATGATTTTTTGAGGCTTTTTAAAACGTATCTCATAAGAAAAGAATTTACTTTTTTCTTCAAAACAGGCCTCAATTTTAGGCCCGGAGCCTTCTAGACCGACCAAGGTCTTTATCTCATAATTCACCCACGTACTCGTTTTACACCAGGATATTCTATGTCAATATCCGGCCAACACATTATAAATAGTAAACATGAAAATTATTTCAGTAAAAAGAAACACAAAAACCGAAAATCGATTTAGCCCAAAAATGGGACGTCTGGAAACCAGAGTGACTTACATTAAAAAGTTATTTCTGGGTGTTCCCATCAAAACGCTTCATAAGTACCGACAAACTTACTATGGAGAAATCAAAGACCTGGAAGACTGCAATCTGTTTGTATAATTCTCCAGGTCTTACATATGTTTAATCCTTTAAACCCTTAAAATTTGAGACAATTAAAAATCACAAAGCAAGTTACCAACCGCGAAACAGAATCGCTGAACAAATATCTACAGGAGGTAAGTAAACTAGATATGATTACTGCCGACGAGGAAGTTGAACTGGCACAGCGCATCAAACAGGGTGATCAGGTTGCCCTGGACAAACTGGTAACTGCCAATTTGCGTTTTGTGGTCTCAGTTGCCAAACAGTATCAAAATCGCGGGCTACGGCTTACCGATCTGATCAATGAAGGTAACATTGGTTTGGTAAAAGCAGCTAAACGCTTTGATGAAACCCGTGGCTTTAAATTCATTTCCTATGCCGTTTGGTGGATAAGACAGTCCATATTACAGGCCATTGCAGAACATTCCAGAGTAGTACGCCTACCTTTAAATAAAATCGGAACTCTAAATAAATTATTGAAAGCAAAAAGCGTTCTTGAACAGCAACACGAACGAGAGCCAACTGCGGAGGAACTTGCCAACATGACCGAGTTTAGTAAAAATCAGGTCAGTAGTACCTTAAAACACTCGCAACGGTCCTTATCCATGGACGCTCCTTTGACAGAGACTGAGAACTTCAGCTTGCACAGTGTATTGGACGGAGAAGATTCTCCAAAACCCGATGAAAACCTGATGCGAGACTCCCTTCAAAAAGACATTGCTCGCTGTCTGGATACCTTACCAGAAAAAGATGCAGTAGTCCTTAAACTGCATTTTGGCTTGGATGGACAACCTGCTATGAGCCTTAATGAAATTGGTAACATAATTGGTTTATCCAGGGAACGGGTAAGACAGATCAGGGAAAAAGCCTTAAGAAGATTACGACAAGAACACAGACATCAAAATTTAATTCCTTATCTTGGATAACAAACATCAATAACAATATATGCTTAAGATCATACTAAAAGAAGGCGAATCAATAGATCGCGCCTTAAAACGCTACAAACGTAAAGCCCGAAATGTGAAGCTTAAAGAAGAAATTCGCGAGCGACAACACTTCACTAAAAAATCAGATAGAAAACGTGAAGAGCTGCAGAAGGCACAACACAGAGCAGCTTATTTAAGAGAGCAGGGGTATGAGGATTGATTGATAAATTTTTACACTTATTTCAAAACAGTACTCCCTTCAAATTATAAAGAAAGTGCCTATGATCGATCATAGGCACTTTTCTTATGCTCTCATTTCCCGAACTTAGATCTCAACTTCCCTGGGCGCTCTAATGGCCTGCGAGAACAGTTCCAAATAGGTATAACTTATTTAAATGACCCAACGGAATAAAATGGCCTTTATATTTTCCTTGAGAGCGGTCTTCAGAATGCCTTTTATCGATGAAACTGACCTTTCGTTTTCCGAATAGTTATGTTAACGCTAAATATCTGCATATCAGCGAAAAATACTTGATGTAAGAACGTCCAAGTCGTATCTTTAGAACGTATACCAATTGAATCTTTACCATTAACCTCATGAAATACATTAACCGCCTCAGAGACCTTGACAAAGAAGCACCTCAGCCGAGGGCATCTCGTCCGATTGTACGACCAAGAAAAAACACCCTCTCTCAAAAGAAAAAGGGTGTTGATCGTGAAGATATCCTATTTATTTAATTGACTTCTTCAGGTTGCCATTTTCTCAACTTTTTTGACAACGTCTGATCTTGGGCCAGGTGAAGCGTTCGCTGTGGGAATGGAATAGTGATTTCTGCCTTATCGAAGGCTTCCTTAAGTTTCATCATCACCTCGCTTTTTGCTCTTAACTTAGCCAACCCATTCTCACCGTAAATCCAAAATCGTGCTAAGAAGTTGATGCTGCTATCTCCAAATTCAGTAAAGTAAAACTCAACTGTTTCATCGATTTCTTCCTGGTTGAAGTGCTTGTTGATCACCTCGGTAGTAATGGATTTTACCTCGGATAAATCCGAACTGTAAGCGACTCCACAATTAAGGGAAACTCGCATTTTTTTGGTGAGAGAATAATTCTTGAACGGATTTTCCATAATTGCTTTGTTTGGAATCACCACAATATTATTATCTGCTTCTTTAAGGGTCAAGGTACTTAACTTTATGTCAATAACCTCACCAGCAAATCCATTGGTCTCAATCCAATTGCCGTATTTAATACTTTTTCTGAAAGACAAAACAATTCCTGCGATGGTATTGGACAAGGTTCCCTGAAGTGCTAACCCTATAATAATACCGGAAATACCAGCTCCGGTGAGAAGACCTGTGACTGTTTTACCCAGGTTAAGAGCACTCAGTGCCAGAAACAAGCCCATCAGAACCACAGCTATGGCAGAAGCCCTGGCCACCAGTTTGGTGACCGCTGTTTGATGTACCTTTTTATAGACCACCTTTAAAACCAGGTTATAAATAAGCCTGGCTAGTCCATAACTAAGGAGCAAAACTACCAACGCGATTCCAATATTGGGTAAATTGGAAATGAGTGTATCCCACCACCCTTGAAGTTTAGAGGTTACCACCTGAGTGGTATTTTCGATATCAGGTTTCATAAATAAAATAAATTAGATCGGTACGATTATTATTTCTTGTACCAGGCGCTATACATCCAATTGCGTTTCTCAATGTATCGCATTAAATCGGTAATCATTTGCTCTGAAACATTATCGCCAATGTTTAAAGCTATATCTAAAGCATCTAGTAATTTTCCATGCAGTATGTTATAATCATTTATAATTTCTTTGACCATTTCTCTGGAGGTCAATTCTTTATCTACATCCTCTACGTCCGATAAATCAGATACTCCCTTCATTGAGAGCATTGGCTTGATATTAAAGACTCTGATACGCTCTGCCAAAATATCGATCTGGTCAAAGAGTTCGGTGTAGTCATTTTCAAATTCTTCGTGTAGTTCAAAGAAATCTGGTCCGTCAACATTCCAGTGGAAATTACGCAACTTGTGATAGAGCATCTGATAATTAGCCAATGCAATCTTTAATGGCTGTGTCAGTTCCTGTGCCTGATCTGTTGTAAATCCTAATTTTTTACGGGTCGAAATTATTGTTTTTGTTGTTGTAGTACTCATAGTATTGTTTTCTAAAAATTAATGTGATCATTATAGGAAGATACTCTCCTAAGATGATAAAAGATTTAAATTATTTAAAGTGAAAAATGGCTGGAAAACAGCCTGGTCAAATATAGGTTTACCCTAAAAAACACTGTGTTGTTTTGTGTAACTCATACTAGTAATATACAGTAAAAGACCACATATCCAAGATTTTAACAGGGTTTAACCCTTGTTAAGAACTTATTAGTAGTCTTTAAGCATGACGGACATCCTAATCAAAAATAAGTCTGATACTCAAAGAGTCGTGCTGACAACAGCTACCACGATGCTCCCTATGCCGCATGCAAAAGGCTTGGAGATCGCTTTAATTGTTATACAAAGAGCAAATACGCCCTAATAATTTTGAGTTTATTTATTACTTCAACTGCTTGGAGACAATGTTAGTGAATTTTTGAAGTACCTTCTCGGCAGATTTTGGATCTATAGCTTCTACTTCGTACACCCCTGCCAACTGATTCCCCAGTGGCATTTCCAGATCATACACTACGGCCTCTAATTCGTAAACGGTGGATGTATACTTAGATTCATTGGAAGGCAGATCGTCCTCTGGTTCTGCGGGCCGAAGCGAACTCGATAAAAACTCGGTGGAGTTGACGTTGTAATATTCTACAAATGATACATAGCTTCGCTGATTGGGGCTCGCGTTGGTTGTTTTTGATTCACGATCGATATCGGGCTGTTCGATTCGTGTGTTCTTAAGCGCCAGCACCAGTACGGCCTGAATTCCTGTTGATTTAAAAGTATCAACTAGATCTTGTCGTTCTTCTTCCGACTGTCTGGGCTGTTCGTTTAAGTCTGGAAATTTTTTGTAAGCCGGAAGACCTTTAAATCCACGCTTCGCCATTTTTTCAACGAGCAAGTCTTCATACGCCTTTTTAACTTCAGGGTCATCTGACTTAGCTACCACAAGTATCGTTTTAGACTTTAATGAGTGTTCTTCAATCTCAAAACTTGAATCGACCAGTTTTACAGAAGTGCAATTCATTACCGCCAACAGGAGGCCCAGGGCTATCAGACTCTTATGTTTCTTCATAACGCTCATTTTAAACACGAATTTAGGATAAATCATAAAAACCCAAAGAAATTTATTTCTGGAAAGGACCGCTATTTAATCATATCACTGAGGGTGCCGCTAAGGGATGCGGGAAAGGTTACAATGATCACCCTTTTTATAGCCAGTAAATTATCTGTACCCCAGGGGCATTTATCCAGAAGTGTCAGTATGATGGCAACCATGAGCATGGAAATCAAATACGTACCAAGCACCCTTTTGACGAACTCCAAATAGTAGCCCTTAATGGTTATTTTGTAGAAATTGAAATAGACAAAAATGCCTATTAAAACTAATGATAATCCTGCTATACCAAGAACGTTGCGCTTGGGTAGAATTTCGCCGAGCACCCAGGCTTCTTCGGTAAGGCACACCGGCATAGCCAGCAAGGCAGACCCGATCATGACCTGTAATACGTCGCGCGCATTAAATTCCAGCATGATTGGTCTCAAGGCATAGCTGATGATCTTTCCGGTTGAATCTGCTACGGGGATTACACGATGTAAATAACCACTGATGCGCTTAATGGTGGTTTCGTTCGTCTTAATCTGGTCCATAGGACGATTGTTAATTGTTCATTCTCGCTTAAAGATACTTAAAAAATGAAGTCCCGATAGCCCAAAAATCGCAAATGACATGAGCGGAGGAAGTCTCTGGAGATTTGAATCTTGAACGGGTATTTGCAGATAAAACACGATACTTCAGGTGTTGATACTACTTGATCATCCTGAACATGAATCATAAAATTTATTTCGAAGAAAACCTCGAAGGTGGTTCTGTGTTTAGCTTCCAAGTTAAATTTTCTAGTCATAGACCAATTTGATTCTTAGATGTTTTGATGGGCGGGCACATTTTTCTACATTTGGTTTAATTGCTATATCAATCCATGAAATATTTATCTCTCCTCTTTGTGATCCTGCTGTTAGCAGGCTGCAAGAAAGACCAAGGGCCGCTAAAAATGCCCCCTCAGGAAATACCCGTTATTAAAGCCCTTAAAAAAGATGTTCCGGTTTATGAGGAACTGGTAGGGCAGATCTACGGATTAAAAGACATCCCCATCCGGGCACGGGTCGATGGTTTCCTAGAAAAGATCTCTTTTGAAGAAGGTACCCGGGTTACTAAAGGACAGTTACTTTACAGCATAGACCCAGATCCATTTCTGGCACAGGTGGCCTCTCAGGAGTCTAAGGTGGCTGAAGCCCAGACCATGAAGGTAAATGCAGATAATGAATTGGAACGGTATAAGCCCCTGGCCGAGATCAATGCCGTGAGTGATAGTGACCTGGATGCGGCCCAGGCCACCTACGATGCCTCAGTTTCCTCTGTGAAAGCAGCACAGGCCAACTTAAAACAAGCCAAAATCAAACTTAGTTACACCAGGATCACTTCCCCAATCGACGGGCTCATTGGTAAAACAGAGGCCCGGGAAGGGGAATACGTGGGTAAGGAACCCAACCCCGTGATCCTTAATACGGTTTCCAGAATCGATACGGTGCGGGTGCAATTCTCAATTTCAGAATCCAAATACCTGGAACTGGCAAGGGAATACCAAAGAAACCGCAGCGCGGAAGAAGCAACTGCCGAAGTGCATGAAGGCCGGGTAAAGCCTAACATTGAATTGATCCTGGCCGATGGCTCTATTTACGAAGAAAAAGGAACCGTAGATTTTGTTAATTCTCAGATAAACACCAGCACGGGATCGCTTCTGATACAGGCCAGTTTCCCCAACCCATCCAGTATTTTACGTCCAGGGCTCTATGCCAAGGTCCGCCTGGAGTTGACAGTTGCCAAAGATGCCATTGTCATTCCTCAACGCAGCCTTATAGAATTGCAAGGGCAGTATTCGGTGATGACCGTTGGCCCTGATAATAAGGTCAAGTCTGCTGCGGTTACCCTCGGCCCTAAAATAGGTGATATGGTGATCATTGAATCTGGTCTCAATAATGGCGACCAGGTAGTGATCGATGCACTTCAGAAGGTAAAACCCGGAATGGAAGTGATACCAGTGGCTAGTGAGTTTAAAAGTAAAGCATCAGCAAACTAGTCATGGCAGAGCAAAAGGGTAATTTTTTCGTACACAGACCCATCGTGGCCATGGTCATTGCCATTGTGATTGTGATTGTCGGGGGAGTCTCCGTCATTGGTCTGGCTATTGAACAGTATCCCAACCTTACACCGCCCATCGTAGAGGTAAGAGGTACCTATACAGGGGCCAATGCCCTGAATGTGGAAGAATCAGTGGCTACGCCAGTGGAACAGGAAATGAATGGGGTGGACAACATGATTTACATGAAATCCACCAATTCCAACGACGGTACCATGACCGTTCAGGTATCCTTTGATGTAGGAACCGACCCCGATATGAATACCGTATTGGCGCAAAACCGCGTTTCTGCAGCAACGGCTAAATTGCCCTCTTCAGTGACCAAATACGGGGTCACTACCAAAAAATCTCTGCCCAACACGCTCATGCTGGTGTCGTTAACAACATCGAATCCAGCCCATAACAATGCTGAATTTCTGGGGAATTACAGTTTAATAAATATTAAGGACCGTTTGGCCCGAGTGCCGGGTATTGGGCGTGTAGATGTGATGGGTGCCGCTAATTACTCCATGCGCATCTGGATCAAGCCCGATCTGCTGGCTATTAGGGGCATTACAGTGCCAGAGATCGTCAATGCCATCAATGAGCAAAACATCATTGTACCGGGTGGGAAATTTGGAGCCGAACCAGCCCCGCCTGGAACTGAATTCACTTATACCGTTCGCTTACCCGAGCGTTTTAACTCCCCTGAGGACTTTGAAGAGATCGTGATCCGCACCCTCCCTGACGGATCTCAAATTAAAATAAGAGATGTGGCGCGGGTGGCGCTAGGGGTGGAAACCTATAGCATGATCCCGCGACTGGGTGCTACTTTTTCAAACGGAAAAAAAGAAGCAAAACCAGCGGCCATTGTGGCCCTCTACCAGGCTCCCGGGTCTAATGCCGTAGAACTGGCAGAGAATATCAAAGCCGAGATGGTAGAACTTAGTGCTTCCTTCCCTGAGGGCATGACCTATGATGTATCGCTGGATTCCACGTTACCCATTACTGCGGGTATTAGGGATATAATAGTAACCTTAGTGGTAGCGTTAGCTTTGGTAATTCTAGTGGTTTTTATTTTTATTCAGGACTGGCGGGCCACCCTCATCCCAACGTTGGCCATTCCTGTTTCCCTGGTTGGGGCCTTTATATTCTTTCCGCTTCTGGGGTTCACCATTAATGTGTTATCCCTTTTGGGACTGGTGCTTGCCATTGGAATTGTGGTAGATGATGCCATTGTAGTGGTGGAAGCCGTGCAAGTGAATATTGCAAAAGGGATGACCGCTAAAGAGGCCACCCTGGAAGCCATGCGCAAGGTAACCGCTCCGGTGATCGCTACTACCCTGGTGTTGGTGGCGGTATTTATTCCGGTAGCTGGTATGGCGGGAATCACCGGAATCCTGTATCAGCAATTCGCCATTACCATTGTTGTATCGGTGCTGGTTTCTTCGGTGAATGCCTTAACCCTAAGCCCTGCCTTGTGTTCCATATTGCTAAAAAAACCCAAACCCTATGGAGGTCTATTGGGCAAGTTCTTTGGGGCCTTTAACAAATGGATGGGAAAAACCACAGATAGTTATACTTCGGTGACCTCGGTGCTCACAGGAAAAATTAAGCGCGGCGTCGTGTTTATACTGTTATTAACTATCGGTG
>CAWZYX010000067.1:0-16838 GCA_963966315.1 uncultured Winogradskyella sp.
TTTTCTGACGTTCCTTTTGATAAAAGTAATAGACAAAACTAGTGCCATGGTGGGTTCTTATAAAGTCAATTACCCGATCGGGCAAATTGTTCTTCTTGGCAATTTCAATGCCTTTTATCACATGATCGATGATGATTCTTGCACTCTCTGTGGCAGATAATTCATCATGCGGATTGATTCCCGTGGATTGATTTTCGGTAAAATAGGTAGGGTTATCCATTTTTCCAATGTCGTGATACAAGGCTCCTACCCTTACCAACATCGCGTTGGCACCGATTTCATTAGCTGAGGCTTCTGCGAGATTGGCAACGTTCAAAGAATGATGAAAGGTACCGGGGGCTTCATTGGATAATCGCTTTAAAAGTTTGGTATTAGTGTCTGACAGCTCTAATAGAGAAACATCCGAGACCAGTCCGAAAGCCTTTTCGTAAATATAGATTAACGGTTGCACAAAAAGGGTTGCCAGACCACCCAATAAGAACAAACCAAACGTTTGCCATTGCAAGGTGGTGATTTGTCCTTCATGAATCACGAAAAAAGCAAAGTAAGCAATGATATAAATCAGTGTGATCTGACCAACTGATATAAACAAATTAGCTCTCTTGTATAGTTCTGATACGGTTAAAATGGTGACAATACCCGCAATGATCTGAAGAAACATATATTCATAACTATTAGGCACAATGAATCCCAGAAGTAAAACAGTTAGGACGTGAGTAAATAGTCCCAAACGGGCATCAAAAAAAGCCTTCAGCACAAGAGGTAAAATACAGAGAGGTACTACATAGATATACTGTGAATTAAATCTAACCACCAAGGTGGTAAGTACGATCATAACCAGTATGTTAAAAAAGATAAAGGTAACCTTTGTATTATTGACAAATACCTCTTCCCGATACTTTCTTAAAAATAACAAAAGCATGAGCAAAGCCAAGGCTACTAATAATGAATAGGCCAGTAGCACCCAATTGTAATTTGCTGTATTCCAATCCTGAGACTCATATTCTAGTCTTAAAGACTCAAGTATCTGATACTGTTCCTCTTCAACTACTTTACCTTTAGAGATGATTAAAGTTCCTTTTTCGATACTTCCTCGGGTTGGAGAGATCTTGGATTCTGCTTCCTCCAATGCAGAATCTGTCAGTGACTTATTGAATTTGAGATTGGGTTCTATAATATTGAAAAACAAGGATAGGAAAGCAGCACGATAAGCCTGATAACCTCTCTCATTGATACGTTCCTCAACTATTGCTTTCACACTGCTCAGTTTTACAATACTTCCAAACTCAGTGCGCTCTTTTTGTTTTTGTTCGGATAAAATGATTACAGGATGTTCTGGCTCGTAATTTAGGGTACTCTCCAGAAGACCTATCGCATACAATTCATCCAAGAGTTCCTGTCCCAATTCATAAAGGTCCTGAACTTCTGAACGTTCTGTTTTGGCGGTATCGGGAAATGTGGAGTTAAATCCCTCTAAATAAAAATCATTGACTTTATCCTGAATCGTTGAATCCACATCGAAAAACAGTGGGCTTGATTTCTTTAAAAAGGCTGTTTCTTCTTCAATTTCTTTTGCCGATTTAACAATCGCAAAATCAAATGGGGCATACAAGTTCTCTGATTGCCAGGGTTTACCTCTTTCAAAACTGTAGCGAAACTTCCCTGTTTTTGGGAAAATGTAAACAATAAAAACAGTGGTTGATAACAGGAGAAGAATCTTGTATATCAAGGAGTGATTGGAGTACCACTTATTGAGAAGTTCATTCATTTAAGTCAAATGTAATAAATTAATAATACTGGAGGGGTATACTTTTTAAATCCTTAAGGTTTCTAATGAATTCACTAATTTTGCACGAGCAAATTAAAATTGACGAAAATGCTAAAAAATGTTGTTATTGTATCTGCGGTAAGAACGCCTATCGGGAGTTTTATGGGGAGTTTATCCACAGTCTCTGCACCTGAATTAGGGGCGGCAGCCATCAAGGGGGCTTTGAAAAAAATAAATCTTGATCCGAATGAAGTTGACGAAGTACTTATGGGCCATGTGGTACAGGCAGGGTCAGGCCAGGCCCCTGCAAGACAAGCAGCTATTTATGCTGGTATACCGGACAGCGTTCCTTGTACAACAGTGAATAAAGTTTGTTCGTCTGGAATGAAAGCAGTGATGCAGGGAGCTCAGGCCATCGCATTAGGAGATGCAGAAGTAGTGGTGGCAGGAGGAATGGAAAATATGAGTATGATCCCACACTACTACCGTGCCAGAAAAGCGGCCAAGTTTGGGCCTGTAACCATGGAAGACGGTATGCAAAAAGACGGGCTGGTTGATGCCTATAATCATGAGGCTATGGGCGTCTGTGCCGATGAATGTGCTGTAGAATTTAATTTTTCGAGAGAAGACCAGGATGCGTTTGCCATCCAGTCTTACGACCGATCTGCACAGGCCTGGGAATCAGGAAAGTTCGATAAAGAGGTGATCCCTGTAGAAGTACCTCAAAGACGAGGAGAGCCCGTATTGGTCTCAAAAGATGAGGAGTTTACTAACGTAAAAATTGAAAAAATACCGCAGTTGAGGCCTGCGTTTACAAAAGAAGGTACAGTAACAGCTGCCAATGCCTCCACCATTAATGATGGTGCAGCTGCATTGGTTTTAATGAGCGAGGAGAAAGCTCAGGAGCTGAAACTTACTCCAATTGCGCGTATCAAAGGATATGCCGATGCAGCCCAAGAACCAAAATGGTTTACAACCGCACCTGCCAAAGCGCTTCCAAAGGCACTCTCAAAGGCAGGAGTAGCTTTGAATGATGTGGATTACTTCGAGTTTAACGAGGCTTTTTCTGTAGTAGGCCTTGCCAATATGAAGATTCTGGGCTTAAATGATAGCAAAGTAAATGTTAACGGTGGTGCAGTTTCCTTAGGACATCCTCTTGGTTGTTCCGGTGCGCGAATTCTTGTTACGCTATTGGGTGTTCTTGAACAAAATAATGCTAAATTAGGCGCAGCAGCAATTTGCAATGGTGGTGGGGGTGCCTCTGCCATGGTATTAGAACGATAGCAGACAAAATATGCAATATGGCATTTGCAACTTAGGCATTGTCCCTGTGCGGCTTGAACCATCTGACACTAGTGAGATGGTTTCTCAGGTGTTATACGGAACACATTTTAAAGTATTGGAACAGCGCAAAAAATGGAGTCGCATAAGAATTGCATTTGACAACTACGAGGGTTGGGTTGATAACAAGCAGTTTTCCTTTATTGAAGGAGACGTTTACATGGGGCTTAAACAACAACCCGATTATTTATCTCACAACCTCCTTGATTTTGTCACGAACGATAAAGGTCGTCTAATTCCTATACCCTTAGGATCGGTGATGAACCATGTCCAACTGATGGGTCATGAATATGAAGGTGAATTAAAGAAGGTATCCAAAGATAGAGAGCCCATACTGGCAACAGCGTTACTATACTTAAATTCACCTTATCTCTGGGGTGGAATGACTCCTTTTGGAATTGACTGTTCCGGCTTTACCCAAATGGTCTATCGTTTGAATGGGTTTCATCTGAAAAGGGATGCTTCACAACAAGCCACACAGGGAGAGCCGCTTAGTTTCATTGAGGAAAGCCTACCTGGGGATTTAGCTTTTTTTGACAATACAGAGGGACAGATCATTCATGTTGGGATCATCATGGAGGACCACCATATTATACACGCTCATGGGCAAGTCAGAATTGATAGAATCGATCACTCGGGGATATACAATGTCGATACCAACAGCCATAGCCATAAACTAAGGGTAATCAAAAAAATTATTTCATAAAAAAAAGCGGATCAAATGATCCGCTTTTCTTTTTATATTCATTTTTAATTTCCAGCTCCTGCTTCCAATTGAGCAACTTTTTCTTTCATTGCTTTCATTTTAGCAGTTTCGCCAAGGACACCATAGATGTTTACAAGTGTTTGAGCAGCATTAATATTTTTACTATTGAGTTCCAAAGATTTTTCAAGGTACGGTATGGCTGAACGGTACAGATCAGAGCGCTGATCCTTTAGCTCATCATACTTCTTATTATCCGCAGCACTGGTTCCTAGACTATTCATCTCCTCAACGATGGCCTCTTCTCCAGACAGAATTACTACCGCCATATTGGTGTAGGCATCGGTATAATTAGGATCGATCTCAAGTGCTCTTTTATAATAGTTTTTTGCCGCATCTGTATCACCACCTTCCGCAGCTAGTACCCCTAAGTTGTACTGTAGTTCTGCGTTGTTAGGATCTTGTTTTGTAGCCTCTTCCATCAGGGCTTTGAACTTCTCTTTGTTACCCATTTTTAAGTGAACATTGGCTTCAGATAGCAATAATCCAAGATCTTCAGGATTTTCGGCTCTAGCTGCCGCCATAGCACTTAGAGCTTCGTCGGTCTTGTCCTGGGCTACATAAATCAAAGCAATGTTCTTAACTATTTCACCTCGTTTTGAAGAGGACATTGCATCTCTAGGGTTAGTGTATTCTTTTGACATGACTGCAAAATCTCTGCTTTTCTCGTCATTGAACACCTCTTCCTCTCCATTTGCCACATTGGTTGCATAGTAATTCATCTGTATTCCAGTGTACTCAAGATCCACAAGCTCATTGTAGTACTTTAAAGAGGTATCATAATCACCCCCATTGACCGCATAGGACGCTGCGTAGTAAAGCATAGTGGTGTCCACAGGTTTTATTCTGTAGATCTGCTCAAAGCGTTTGGATGCTGTTTTATTATCACCCTGATCAATTGCTGCCTGTGCTTCACGTGAAATTTCACCATACATCTGATCGCGCAGCTCATCGACTTCGTCCTGATATCTCGATTTCCCAGATGTCATTTCTTTCAATGAACTTAAAGCTTCAAGAGACTTCATAAGATCGTCATCTGTACAAGATCCTCCGGCATAAAGTGTTCTTGCTTTTAATACAAGGTATTTTTCCTTTGTCTTTTCATCCATACTGCCCATTAGCGTCTCTGCAGACTGCATAGCTGCCTTGGCTGCTGCATAATCTGGTTTTTTCAGTGCTTTTTCCAGAGCCTTGACTTCACTCTTTTGAGCATAAAGCCCGGTTATAACTAATGCACATATAAGCGTGACTAACTTTTTCATTTTTATATTCTATTTGTTATTAATTACTTTATTCGTTATCAAGAGTTGTGCCATCCGACGAATTTGTCAAATCGTCACCTGCATTTTCTTCGTCTTGTGCATCTTCGTCTTTCATCACTTTTGCAACGGCAGCAATGGAATCAGAGCCTTTGAGGTTGATCAATTTCACCCCTTGTGTTGCTCTACCCATCACTCTCAAATTCGCCACTTCCATCCTGATGGCAATTCCTGATTTGTTGATGATCATGAGATCATCTTCATCAGTTACATTTTTTATTGCTACTAAGTTACCGGTTTTTTCAGTAATAGAAATAGTTTTTACTCCTTTCCCACCTCTGTTGGTGACTCTGTAATCTTCCAGGCTGGATCGTTTCCCGTATCCGTTCTCCGAAACCACAAGAATATTACTCTCCATATCGTTTACAGCGATCATTCCTACAACTTCGTCCTGATCGCTCGCGAGGGTTATTCCTCGCACTCCAGAAGCATTTCTACCCATCGGACGCGTTTTAGCCTCTTCAAATCGAATTGCCTTACCAGATTTCAGTGCCAGCATCACCTGACTCTCACCCGTCGTTAATTTAGCTTCGAGAAGCTCATCTTCTTCTTTAATGGTTATGGCATTTATTCCATTGGTTCGCGGTCTGGAATACTGCTCAAGAGAAGTCTTTTTGACCTGTCCTTTTTTGGTAGCCATAATAACATAATGGCTATTCACATAATCTTCATCCTTCAGGTCCTGCGTGCAGATAAATGCTTTCACCTTATCGTCCTGCTCAAGATTGATCAGATTTTGTATAGCTCTTCCTTTCGAGGTCTTACTACCTTCAGGAATCTCATACACTCGCATCCAGAAACACTTTCCTTTTTGCGTGAAAAAGAGCATATACTGATGATTGGTACCTACAAATAAATGCTCCAGAAAGTCCTCATTCCTTGTGGTAGTAGCTTTTTGGCCGACGCCTCCCCTATTCTGGGTTTTGTATTCCGTAAGTGATGTACGCTTTATGTAACCAGCATGGGAAATAGTGATCACTACTTTTTCATTAGGAATCATATCCTCAATGCTCAGATCACCACCTGCGTATTCAATTGCTGAACGTCTTTCGTCGCCATATCTGGACTTTACCTCCAGGAGTTCTTCCTTGATGATGGTCATTCTTCGATCCTTCTTATCGAGAATGTCTTTGAGGTCCTCAATGGTAACAAGCAAATCGTCGTATTCAGATCTCAATTTATCCTGCTCCAGACCTGTCAGTTGACGCAATCGCATTTCAACTATTGCTCTGGCCTGAATTTCAGTAAGTTTAAAGCGCTCTACGAGCTTCTCTCGTGCCTCATCTGCATTGGAGGACGCTCTGATAAGGGCGATTACCTCGTCAATATTGTCTGATGCAATAATTAGCCCTTCTAATATGTGCGCTCTTTCCTCGGCCTTTCTAAGTTCGTATTTGGTTCGCCTTACCACCACATCATGGCGGTGCTCCACAAAATGATATATTAGATCTTTTAGGTTGAGCAATTGAGGCCTGCCGGCAACCAGTGCAATGTTGTTAACACTAAAGGAAGACTGCAGGGCCGTGTATTTGTAAAGTTTGTTCAGAACAATGTTGGGAATAGCATCACGTTTTAAAACATATACAATGCGCATTCCTTTTCGATCAGATTCGTCACGGATGGCAGAAATGCCCTCCAGCTTCTTATCATTGATTAGATCGGCAGTCTTTTTAATCATATCAGCTTTGTTGACCTGATAAGGGATCTCTGTAACTACAATACATTCGCGCCCCTGAACTTCCTCAACATTGGCTTTACCACGCATGACAATGCGGCCTCTTCCTGTCTCAAAAGCTTCTTTAACTCCGTCGTAACCGTAAATGATGCCACCTGTTGGAAAATCAGGCGCCTTGATGTGGGTCATCAGTTCCTCAATCTCGATAGCACCATTGTCAATAAACGCTACAGTCCCATCAACAACTTCGCTTAAATTGTGAGGTGGCATATTGGTAGCCATACCCACGGCAATACCGGAAGCACCATTTACAAGCAGATTAGGAATGCGGGTAGGTAGAACTGTAGGTTCCTGAAGCGTATCGTCGAAATTCAATTTGTGTTCAACCGTATCCTTATCGATATCTGCCAGCATATCTTCAGATATTTTTCGCATTCTGGCTTCGGTATACCTCATGGCAGCGGGACTATCACCGTCAATAGACCCAAAGTTTCCCTGACCATCTATGAGCATGTACCTCAAACTCCATTCCTGGGCCATACGAACCATTGTATCATACACAGAAGTATCGCCATGAGGGTGATATTTTCCTAATACCTCACCCACAATTCTAGCAGACTTTTTATGAGCAGTGTTTGCTCTTACTCCTAGCTCATGCATGCCGTAAAGCACTCTTCTGTGAACGGGCTTTAGTCCGTCCCTGACATCTGGTAAAGCACGTGACACTATGACCGACATTGAATAGTCAATGTAGGCCGACTTCATTTCATCTTCTATGTTTATGGGAATTAATTTTTCGCCTTCCGCCATATGAAAAAAGTGTTTATTTTAATAAGTGATTCATAACGCGCTAATATAAGTAAAAACAATGCTTTCAAGCTTATTTTTGGTCAATAAAGACACACTTTTTATTAACAAATTAGCCCCTTGTTTTGGTTAATAAGTAAAGTGTGAATCCCTTTGATTATTACAGTCTTTTTTGTCTATTCGTTAAGGTTGTTCTAATTAGGGTACGGTTTTTGAACTAAATGCTTTGATTTTATTAATTTTAATGCAGAAAGGAAAACAGAATGGACGATAATTTTTCACCTCGAGTAAAAGACGTTATTGCCTACAGCAAAGAAGAGGCTTTAAGACTTGGTCACGATTTTATCGGTACTGAGCATTTGATGTTAGGTTTGCTGCGGGATGGTAATGGAAAAGCAATAGACATACTAAGTGCTTTGGATATAGACCTCAATCATTTAAGAAGAAAGGTTGAAATCCTGAGCCCGGCCAACCCGAATGTGACCGTTACGTCAAATGAAAAAAAGAACCTTCATTTAACTCGGCAGGCAGAACGCGCCTTAAAAACAACCTTTCTTGAAGCTAAATTGTTTCAGAGCTCATCGATTAATACCGCTCATTTGTTGTTGTGTATATTACGTAACGAGAATGACCCAACGACGAAGCTTTTAAATAAACTTCAGGTTGATTATGATAATGTTAAAGAAGAATTCAAATCTATGATTACAAGCGAAGATGATTACATCGACAGTCCAAAAGCTGAGTCTTTTTCTGAGGAAGACAGCAACGATGAGGAGAGCTCAAAGCAAAATCCTTTTGGACAAGGTTCTAAAACGAATAAAAAATCAAAAACACCTGTTCTTGACAATTTTGGAAGGGATCTTACAGTCCTCGCTGAAGAGGGTAAATTAGATCCGGTAGTAGGCCGTGATAAAGAGATCCAACGCGTTTCTCAGATTCTGAGTCGTCGGAAAAAAAACAATCCCCTCCTGATTGGAGAACCAGGAGTTGGCAAATCGGCCATCGCCGAAGGTCTTGCACTAAGAATCGTTAAACGAAAAGTATCGAGGACCCTTTTTAACAAACGTGTTGTCACGCTGGATTTGGCCAGTTTAGTAGCTGGGACTAAATACAGAGGGCAGTTTGAAGAACGGATGAAAGCAGTTATGAACGAATTGGAAAAAAATGATGATATCATTTTGTTCATCGATGAGATCCACACCATTGTCGGTGCAGGAGGAGCGACAGGCAGCCTGGATGCCTCCAATATGTTTAAACCTGCACTTGCCAGAGGGGAGATCCAGTGTATCGGCGCTACCACGCTTGATGAGTACCGTCAGTACATTGAAAAAGATGGGGCTTTGGAACGACGATTCCAGAAAGTTATTGTGGAACCCACTTCTGTTGAAGAAACAATTGAAATCCTCAACAATATCAAGTCTAAATATGAGGAACACCACAACGTGGATTACACCGATGAGGCCATAGAAGCTTGTGTGAAACTTACCAATCGCTACATGACAGAGCGCTTTCTCCCGGACAAGGCCATTGATGCCCTCGACGAGGCAGGGTCCAGGGTGCACATTACCAATATTGATGTGCCTGATCAGATCATAGAGCTTGAAAAACGTCTCGAAGAAGTGAAAAACACTAAAAATTCGGTAGTTAAAAAGCAGAAGTATGAAGAGGCCGCTAAACTGAGAGATGATGAAAAGCGCCTGGAAAAAGAGTTATCACTGGCGCAGGAGAAGTGGGAAGAAGACACCAAAATGCACAGAGAACTAGTGACGGAAGACAATGTAGCCGATGTCATTTCCATGATGACAGGCATTCCCGTCAATAAAATTGCTCAAACCGAATTGAACAAATTGGCTCAATTACCAGATCTTATCAAAGGTAAAGTCATTGGCCAGGATGAGGCTGTGAAAAAAGTAGTAAAGGCCATTCAACGCAATAGAGCAGGCTTAAAAGATCCCAACAAGCCAATTGGATCATTTATATTTTTAGGACAAACCGGGGTTGGTAAAACCCAGCTGGCAAAAATTCTGGCCAAAGAGCTTTTTGACAGTGATGATGCCCTTGTGAGAATTGATATGAGTGAATACATGGAAAAGTTTGCCATCTCAAGACTAATTGGTGCTCCTCCGGGATATGTAGGATATGAAGAAGGCGGTCAGCTCACGGAAAAAATTCGTCGTAAACCTTACGCAGTGGTACTTCTGGATGAGATAGAAAAAGCCCATCCCGATGTATTCAACATGCTGCTACAGGTTTTAGACGATGGTTATCTCACCGATAGTCTGGGAAGAAAAATTGATTTTCGCAATACCATCATCATCATGACCTCAAACATCGGGGCACGAAAACTCAAGGATTTTGGTCAAGGTGTAGGGTTTGGCACTTCCGCCAAAGAGGCACAAGCAGGAGATTATGCCAAAGGCGTCATTGAAAATGCCCTTAAGAAAGCTTTTGCCCCGGAATTTCTGAACAGAATTGATGATGTTGTTGTGTTTAATGCCCTTGAAAAAGAAGACATCAATGAGATTATCGAAATTGAACTGGTGAAACTGGTAGATAGAATTAAAGAGATAGGTTACAAATTAAAGCTGACTGCAAAGGCAAAGGACTTTATTGCTGATAAAGGCTTTGACAAGCAGTATGGAGCCAGACCATTAAACAGAGCCATCCAGAAATATGTTGAAGATGCTTTGGCTGAAGAGATCATCAATTCCAAAATTCAGGAAGGAGACGAGATCATTATGGATTACGATGGAAAGGCTGAGGAGCTTAAGATTAAAATTAAATCCTCCCAACCCACTCCGGAGTCTGATTAGACCTTATCACATTTAAACGATAGAGCCCTGCATTTTGCAGGGCTTTTTTGATTATGTGTGAGTAGTTTTCTAATTTTAAGTATGCCTAAGGTTTTAAAATTTGACTTTTGTCTGATCAGCCTCTATGATCAGTACCTGGTTACCCAAATTAATGAAGGGGTTCATTTACTTCCGGAGCATAATCAGGTACTAGATGATCTTGCCATATCTCATTTTAAAGGACGTCCTTTTGTTTACATCACCAATCGAATCAACTCTTACTCTGTAGATCCACAGATTTATTTTGAAACTTCAAAAATTAAAAATCTAGCCGGGTTTGCAGTTGTATCCAAAAAATACAAGGCTAAATCTAATGCAGAGATTGAAAAGATGTTTTTTTCCAAACCATTTGAAATATTTGGAGACTTGGATTCAGCTAAGAAATGGGCTACCCAGTTGCTTGAGGATTATTTCAGTGAATAGCACTTTAAACCGTAATTATTTAAGAACAACTCTTCAATCTCAATATCAATATCCTTAATGAATTGTATAGAAGCTTCAATAGCCTCGTGAAGTACTTCATCCTCTTTGATGAACGGCACATACCCTCTATACTTTTCAATGAAGGTCTCTAAAAAAGGAGAGCTGCGCTTAGGCCGTCTAAATTCAATAGCCTGCGCAGCATTCATAAGTTCAATAGCGATAATGCGCTCGACATTCCTGATGAGTGAATAGGCCTGGGTGGCAGCATTTGCTCCCATACTTACATGATCTTCCTGCCCATTACTGGATACAATACTATCAGTACTGGCAGGGGATGCCAGTTGTTTATTGGCGCTTACGATACTTGCAGCTGTGTATTGCGGGATCATGAATCCAGAGTTCAGGCCCGGATTATCGACCAGAAACGGAGGTAAGCCTCTGAGCCCGGACACCAATTGAAAAATACGCCGTTCAGAAATATTCCCTATTTCGGCCATCGCTATTTTCAAATAATCTAGTGCCAAAGCCAATGGCTGTCCGTGGAAATTTCCACCTGATATAATCAGGTCTTCCTCATAAAATATATTGGGATTGTCCGTGACTGAGTTAATCTCGGTTAGGATTACTTTTTCAACAAAATCGAGGGTGTCTTTAGTGGCACCGTGGACCTGAGGGATACAGCGAAACGAATAAGGGTCCTGTACATGATCCTTTTGCTGAACACTCAGTTCACTCCCTTTTAAAATATCGTTCAGTCTTCGGGCAACCTTCCATTGCCCAGGGTGAGGCCTAGCTTCATGCACCAGGTCATGGAAGGGATCCAAACGTCCGTCAAAGGCATCGAGAGAAATACTGGCAATTACATCGGCCAAATATGATGTTTTATGAGACATGAGCAGTAAATACACTCCATAGGCACTCATAAACTGGGTCCCATTGAGTAGTGCCAGGCCTTCTTTTGCCTCTAGTTTGATGGGCTCCCAATTAAATTGTGTCAAAATATCCAAAGCCTCATAGTCTGTTCCTTTATGCACTACCTTTCCTTTTCCTAATAAGGGAAGTGCTAAGTGGGCGAGCGGAGAGAGATCACCCGAAGCTCCCAGTGAACCCTGAGTAAAGACAAATGGAAACACGTCGTGATTAAAAAAGTCAATAAGGCGTTGGAGGGTCTTTAACTGTACACCACTTCTTCCATAGCTAAGGGACTGAATTTTCAAAAGCAGCATTACTTTTACGATCGATTCCGGGACACGATCTCCGGTCCCACAGGCGTGGGACATCACCAGGTTCTCCTGAAGTTTCGTGAGCTCCTTACTAGAAATCTTCACATTGTGAAGAGATCCAAATCCAGTATTGATACCGTACAAAGGAGCATCATTCCCAGCAAGTTTTTTATCCAGGTATGCTTTGCACTGAACCACTCTTTCTTTGGACTCCTCGGAAAGGACCAATTTTTTCTGGTCTTTAAAAATATTGTAAATAGTGACAATATCAAGGGGTTCAGATGATATGGTATGAATTGAGTTCATGGCATTTGACTTCGTTTAAGAAATTTTTTAGGGCTGTTCTGGCTCCTGGTCTGCTTCCTGTTCCACAATTTGTTCAAATAGGCTTAAATAAGCTTTTCCCAGATTATCTATAAGGTGGTGTGCTACCAAACTTTGATAACCCTGCTCCTCTACTCCAATATCACCGGCTTTACCATGGAGATAGACCCCCATCAAAGCTGCTTCCAGAGGTTCGTATTTTTGGGCGATGAGTGCCGTTACAATACCAGATAAAACATCACCACTCCCTGCCGTTGCCATCCCGGGGTTACCCGTGGTATTTATATAGCGTTTTGGTCCGTTGACCGTAATGCTGTGTGCCCCTTTCACGATAATAATCAATCCGTGTTTTTCAGAAAAATCAGAACACATTTTCAGCATCTCAAAATCATCAGTCCAGTCCCCAATAAGCCGCCTAAGTTCCCCTTTATGTGGCGTTAGGATAGAGTTTTTGGGGATATGCTTAATCAATTCATGATGGGCAGCCAGTATATTAATGGCGTCCGCATCAAGAACATATGGGCCTTGAAAACGTTTCAAAAGTTCTCCTATCGCCTTCACACTTTGTTCATTAGTGCCCATGCCCATTCCAACACCAATCACATCCGGCTTTACCCTGGTGTTAATATTTGTAAGATGTGTTTCGTGCTCGTCGGTTTCTACCATCACCTCAGGAATAGAGGACTGCATGATGGAGTACCCACATCCGGGCAAAAAAGCTGTCACCAAACCCGCCCCCGCGTATAAACAGGACTTTGCAGAAAGTATCATAGCGCCGATCTTACCAAAACTGCCTCCAACCATTAGTGCATGTCCATAATCTCCCTTATGAGCATATTTATCTCGTGGTTTGTATCTGACAAGGACTTCATTTTTACCAATTAGTTCGTCGGTCACCTGAACTTCTGATAAGTACTGCATATCCAGACCTATATCCAAAACTTCCCATTGCGTTGAATACTGGGAAGATTCCTTAAGGAAGAAAATTAACTTTGGTGTTTGAAAGCTTAGGGTATAATTCGACTTGAGCGCATGATTAGGCTGTTCCAGAGCCCTATCCATAAATAAACCGGAAGGAATATCCACAGATAGAATAAAGGCCTTTGCAGACTGTAAATGTTTAAATAGATCCAGTACCCAAGGGTCAGGTGGTCTGTTGATACCAATCCCGAAAATAGCATCTACAATGATATCCTGTTCCAAAATATCGGGTAGCTGACTCCCTTTATTTAAAACGATTGGCCAGTTCTTGGTCACTTCCTTGATCCGGTCGTAATTAATTAAAAAATCCTTTGATCGTTTTTCACTGTAATTGACAACGTAGGTATGTACCTCATAGCCATGAACAATCAGGTGACGGGCGAGAACAAGACCATCACCCCCATTATTTCCAATGCCGCAAAAAATATGAATGGGGACCTGAGCTCCTTGCATTCTTCCATGCATCCAATTAAAAACCTCAGTTCCCGCACGTTCCATAAGATCTGTCGACGAAACCCCCTGACGTTTCACCGTTAAGCGGTCTGCCTCATAAATTTGCTTTTTAGAAAGTAATTTCATCCATAATCTTTTTTGTGCAGCTACTCAATAATTTTCACTAATAGTTCCTTGAGTAGTTGATCCTGAGGTAAATTTTTAGCTCCAACCCCTTTACTTTTAAGGTCGTACTCATGAAGCATGCTAATCACAGCACTTACTTTCTTCATCGGGTAATTTTTTGAAGCTGATATGTATTCGCTTACAAAATACGGGTTAATGCGTAATGCAGATGCCACTGATCGGGGGGACTTATCGTGCAGTCCGTGAAGATGCAGAAGTTGTGTAAAAAAACCGTGCAGCAAGGCAATGGTAACAACGATGGGATTATCTTTAGGATTTTCTGAAAAATACCTAGCGATCTGGTGAGCTTTAAATCGGTTCCTGGCTCCTACGGCCTTTCTCAGTTCAAAGTTATTAAAATCCTTACTTATGCCTATGTGTTCTTCGATGTGCTCTGGCTTGACTTGTGTACCTTCAGGTAAAACGATCTTTAGTTTCTCCAGTTCATTGGAAATTTTACTCAGATCAGTACCTAAGTATTCCACAAGCATTTCAGAGGCTTTTGGCGTAATACTGTAATTTTGGCCTGCCAAGACTCTTCTGATCCACTCCGGTACCTTATTATCGTATAGTTTTTTACTTTCAAAAACAATTCCGGACCTGGATATGGCCTTATAAAGCGCTTTTCGTTTGTCTATTTTTTTATACTTGTAGTTGACAACGAGAACGGTTGAAGGTTGAGGCTGTTCTGCATAGGCACTTAATTTTTCAATATTTCGACTAAGTTCCTGAGCTTCTTTAACAATCACGACCTGATATTCTGCCATCATGGGAAAACGCTTGGCCTGCGCCGTGATATCATCTATAGATACGTCCTTACCATAAAGAACCATCTGGTTGAACTCTCGTTCGTGTTCCTCCAAGACGTTTTTTTCAATATATTCGGACAGTTTATCAATATAATAGGGTTCTTCACCCATTAAGAAATAAATAGGCTTTATAAGTCCTTTTTTTATATCTGCCACAATGGCCTTAACCTCATCCAATACGCATAAATAAATAAAGGTTCAAATAAATGATTAAAGTTGAAAGTTTTGAAATTGGTAGTTCTATTCAGGTAAGCTATTTTTGAATTCATAAAGCCAACCCAGAGAAAGTGCAAGAGCTTAATTTTCCAAAATTTTCATACCGTATCAAAAATACTGAAAATAACATTTCCATATTTGACGAAATACGAAAAAAGTACGTTGCTTTACAACCCGAAGAATGGGTTCGCCAGCATTGTCTGCATTATCTGATGTCTGCCAAAAACTATCCGAAATCATTAATCAATGTGGAGAAAGAGCTCAGAGTCCATAACTTAAAAAAACGTTACGACATTGTCGTCTATAAAAATACAGGGGCCATTAGGATCTTAGTAGAATGCAAGGCCCCAACAATAGATATTACTCAGGATACTTTTGATCAGATTGCGCGATATAACTTAACCCTGAAAGCAGACTATCTAATGGTTACCAATGGTGTTCATCATTATTTCTGCCAATTGGACTACAATCAAAAGACCTATCATTTTTTAAAGGATCTACCAAGTTACTAGTTCATGAGTCCATACCACACGAAAGACATTGCAATAGCCCTACTTAACTGGAATGGTAAAAACCTCTTAGAGCAGTTTTTGCCGGATGTTATCAAATTTTCAGATGATGCGGCTATTTACGTAATTGACAACTATTCTACTGATGGATCGGTAAATTATCTTCATGAAAATGTAAGTGGTGTGAACATCATACAGCTTGAAAAGAATCTAGGATACGCAGGTGGATACAACGAAGGATTGAAACAAATAAAAGCACCCATAGTATGTTGTCTCAATACTGATGTGGCAGTCACCCCTGGTTGGTTAAACCCTGTAATAGAGTCGTTTAATTCATCCAAAGATATCGCAATAGTACAGCCGAAAATACTAGATTACAAAAAACCTGATTATTTCGAATATGCCGGCGCTGGTGGTGGTTTTATCGACAAATACGGATACCCCTATTGCAGAGGAAGGATTTTTGATGAAATAGAAAAGGATCTGGGACAATACGATGATAAAAGGTCCATCTTCTGGGCCTCGGGGGCTTGCTTTTTTGTAAAGACTGATTTTTTTAAGGAGTTGGGTGGCTTCGATCCCGACTTTTTCGCTCATATGGAAGAAATTGACCTATGCTGGCGCTGCTACAATAAAGGATACACAATCCAGTACAATGGGCAATCCGCAGTTTATCATGTAGGAGGCTCTACATTGAGTCACTCCAACCCTAGAAAGACCTTTTTAAATTTTAGAAATAGTCTTTTTACTTTGGTTAAAAACAGCCCTGTTCCATTGCCTCTTATTTTTTCGCGATTGATACTTGACGGTTTTGCTGCTTTGCGTTTTCTATTCAAACTACAAATAGGTCACTTTATTTCTGTTTTAAAAGCCCATTTTTCATTTTACCGGCACCTTAGAAAAATGCTCCATAAAAGAGAACATTTGCCTGTTAAAAAGAAAGACTATTACCAGACTCGATCAATTGTCTGGCAGTTTTTCATCAAAAAGAAACGAATCTTTACTACCTAGAAAGAATTCTTATAAAAATTTCGTTAAGGTCTCTTCCAACCGTGTAATTTTCAATACTTTTGAAGTACGATTATCTGACAACTAAAAAATTAAAATCAATTATGAAAAAACTAGTTTTACTTGGACTCTGTGCGGCCTTCTCCATTGCCTCATGTGTTTCAAAGAAGGAATAAGAGGCACTAGAAGCTAAACAGCAAGA
>CAWZYX010000068.1:0-15616 GCA_963966315.1 uncultured Winogradskyella sp.
CATTAATGCCATAAAGGACATGATCAGTTATACCAATTCGCGTTTGCAGATCAAGTTGAATGAGTTTGATGAACTGGACGTTATAGTGGCCAGAGAGCGCGTAAAGGCCTTTAAATCCTGGCTGGAGCAACCCTGATCACTCCTCCATTCGGTTGTCATCAAAGGCCGAAGGCAGCAGTTGAGGGATGAACTTCACAAACAGAGGCATCAGTAGCATGCCGCCCGGTAACAAGAAAATAGCCAGACTGGGAATGGTCTTAAAGATGTCAAAAAGCTGATTTTGAATTAATTTTTGCTCGGCTTCGGTCAGTGGTCTTTGAGTAGACTCCCCGAGCAGGCGCACGGCTTCTTTACTCTGACTGAGTTCTTTCATCAGACGCTTGCTATTCCTTTTGATCAGCCGCATGACCAGACCACTGCTGTTATCGTAAAAGCTCTGTGCCAGATTTCTATGGTTTAAGAACGAGATCTCCTCCTTATGGTTCTGATAAAACCGATTAATATCATCAACGGACTTATCGATCTGGGCAGAATGAAGATGCAGATTATCTTTGAGCTGGCTTAAAAAGGCATATTCTCTGGCATCAATTTGGGTATCACTCCACGAGGCCATGCACACGGCATCGATGAGGTACTGTTTTTCGAGCGGTAGTTGCACAATTTCCGCTATTTCTTCATTTGAAATGGTCTTGTGGTTCTGGAAACGCATGGAAGACTCAAACAAGCGCACAAGGTTCTGATCGTATTTGGTTTTGGTCACCTTGGAATTAAGCACCCTGAAGACCGCCGTTTCAAGGGCTGCTTCAAAGCGGTTCATGTAGGTCTTTAAGGAATCGCGCCCTTGTAAATAATGGCGGTAGGCAAGGACGTCTGTAAAGAGCAGGGCATTAATCAGAAAATAGTTGAAATTCTTAGTGATCAAGAACCCATCAATGTGGATGCGCTGGTGAATGATCTCCTCTAAGGTCCCTTCAGACTTGCTCTTACCCAGCAACCCTGAAAATATGGACTGTTTGTGTCCATCGATGCTCTTGTAAAATTCGATCACCGAATCTACAAAGGGCAATGCCGTCTGCTCCTGATGGTGAAAGTAATACAGGGCAATGATCATATTTACTTTACAGCGCTCTTCTTCAGTGAGGTCTAAATGTCTTAGGCTCTGTTCTACAGTAAAAATGTTACTGCCGTAAATAAATCCGGTCGCTTTCAGTTGGTCGTAGAAGCTCATAGGCTCCAGATGCCATAGCTCCGAGTCTTTTATGGTAGAAAGTAGCTTTTTAAGCCATCCGCTGGCTGATGGATTCATCCTTTATTCTTTGGTGTAAAGCTAAAAAAAGCTGCCGAAAGGCAGCTTTAATCAATGGGTATTTTAGGCTTTTTATGTCTATTCCGTGAGGGTGACTGTTCTTTCGACCACATTAAATGGTCCAGGTACTGCATTACCATTGGCATCAATAAGTTCTAGCTTAATGTTAACCTCTCCCAGATCCAGTCCGCTCATCACATGAGGCACCCATTCACTAATCAGGAACTCCTTACCGTTGATGGTGGCTCGCACTTTGCTTCCGTTTTCAGATAGTTCGGTATTAAGCACAAAAAAGTCCAATAACACATTTTCGGCGTCCTTACCAGCATAAGTACCTTTGGGTCTGCTGTATATCAAAGTAGGGGCCTCAAGATCGATGCCTATATCATCGGTGGCTTCAGGACCGACAACCAGCTTGCGCACTACCATGGAATTATCGTTTTTAACCGACTCGTGGTAGGATCTGCTTAAAAAGGCCACCAGGTGGTGAACACCAGCCGGTATCTCCTTGCTAAACTCGGCCTCGTAATGAGCAGAATAGGGTTGGTTGTTGAGTATAAAATGGATGTGCTGACCTTTACCCGAATTTGCCAGCATGGCGGCGTTAGGGCTCTCTGTCTGAGCACCCAGCTCATAGTTTTCGACGTTGAACGAGAAAGCGTAATCTCCCGCCTCCGCGATTTCCATAGTTTGGGGCGTGTTGAGCTGCAATACCGCATCGGAATATGCCGGTGAGCCAGATAGGGGTGTCAGGCTGATGGTTTCTACAGCTGTGCTCTCCATCTCCTGATCCACTTCCTGTGTATCGATCATTTCTTCTGAAGTAGTCGATTTTTTTTCGTTTTTACAGGCCATAAAGAGTACGGCACATAAAGAAAGGGTCAATAAGTTTTTAAGTTTCATTATTAGTGATTTTGTTATGAGCTTTAAATTTAACTCAATTCCCAGTACCATGCAAGCACGCTTTAAGCTTGTGACCTAAATAGGCCTTTGTTTGTTCCCGGATGGCGTGGATTATTGAATATGGACAATTTCTTGTATAGCCTTGATAAATAATAGGTACCACGTGACAAAAATCATGTTTTTTTGAAGGTCCTCGCTTTAATTTTGAAATTATACATAATAGTATGTGCCAGCATCTGATTCAAAAATACAATGTAGCGGGACCTCGGTATACCAGCTATCCCACCGTTCCATACTGGGACGAAGCTTCCTTTTCCAATAGTAAATGGGAAGATTCGGTGCGTTTTGCTTTTCGGGGTGACACTTTTGAAGAAGGCTTGAGCCTCTATATTCACCTGCCGTTTTGCGAAAGTTTGTGTACGTTTTGCGGATGCCATAAGCGCATTACCAAGAACCACAATCTGGAGTTGCCCTACATAAAAGCCTTGCTTAAGGAGTGGTCTCTATACCGAGACTTGATTGGAAGGCGTCCAAAACTTAGAGAACTTCATTTGGGAGGAGGAACACCCACTTTTTTTAGTCCGGAGCACCTGAAGATGCTCCTCAGCGAGCTATTATCTTCAGTAGATCTGGCCGAAGATCATGAGTTTAGTTTTGAGGGTCATCCCAACAACACCACTCGAGAGCACCTACAGACCTTGTTCGACCTAGGCTTCAGACGGGTGAGTTTTGGGGTTCAGGATTACAGTTCCAGGGTGCAAAAGGCGATCAATAGGGTACAAACCTTTGATCAGGTGGCTTTGGTTACCAAATTAGCGCGACAGATAGGCTATACTTCTGTTGGTCATGATCTGGTGTTTGGGCTTCCGTTTCAGACACTGGACGATATGGAGAAAACCATCGAATTAACTCAGAAGCTACATCCCGATCGTATAGCCCTTTACAGCTATGCCCACGTACCGTGGATCAAGGGAAATGGCCAGAGGGGATTCCATGAGTCTGACCTTCCGTCTCCGGACCTGAAGCGCTCTCAGTACGAGCTGGCAAAAAGGCTTCTGCTTGGAGCGGGATATCTGGAAATAGGGATGGACCACTTTGCAACACCTGAAGATGCATTGTCTAAGGCCATGTATGCCGGAAGACTGCATCGCAATTTTATGGGGTATACGGCTACCAGAAGCCATACGCTTATTGGTTTAGGTGTATCGGCAATAAGTGATAGCTGGCAGGGCTTTGCTCAGAATGTCAAATCTCTTGAAGACTATTACAGACTTCTCGATATAGATAGCATACCAGTGTACAGAGGACACATCCTTAATCGAGAAGACCTGATCATCAGACAGCACATCCTCAATCTAATGTGCCGTTTTAAGACCTCCTGGAAAACCAGCGATTTACAATTTGATGCGTTGGACCAGGTATTAACACAATTAGAAGAATTTGAAACCGACGAACTGGTCTATTTTGAAGACGCTTCTCTGGTTGTGACCAGGAAGGGCAGACCGTTCATTAGAAATATATGTATGGCGTTTGATTTGTTACTGCAACGGACAAAGCCAGAGACTCAGTTGTTTTCCATGACCATTTAAAACTTTTTACCTATGAAACGCATTGTTGTACCCATCGATTTTTCAGAGCACTCCGATTACGCATTGGAGGCTGCTGCTAATTTGGCAAAAAAATACAATTCAGAATTGTTTGTTCTGCACATGCTGGAACTGTCCAGTGCCATCCTTACCACCGCAGGCAATGCCATAAACGAGGAGGCAGTTTTTTATTACAAGCTCGCCGAACAGCGTTTTGAAGAGTTCCTGAAAAAGGATTATCTGGAAGGGGTAAAAGTAACGCCCATCGTAAAGCACTTTAAGGTGTTTAGCGAGGTAAATGATGTGGCCAATGAACACGAGGCCAATTTAATCGTTATGGGGTCTCATGGAGCTAGTGGTGTGAAGGAGGTTTTAGTGGGCTCTAATACCGAGAAGGTTGTACGACATGCAGATATTCCTGTTCTGGTCATCAAGCATAACCCTATACTGCTCGATTTTGAAAATGGAGTTTTTGCCAGTGATTTTTCAGACGAGGCCATTACGCCTTACCTGAAAGCGAAGCTCACTTTTGATAAACTGGGTGCGAAAATGCATTTGGTCTATGTGAATTCACCCGATGGTAATTTCCGCAGTTCTACCGAAATTGATAAGCGTGTGTCCCTGTTCCTCAAAAAAGCAGATGGAAGCCTGGACAACCTGAGCAATGTTCACGTGGTCTCTGATTATTCCATTGAAAAGGGAATTCTCAATTTTGCCAATAACATTGGAGCTGACCTCATTGCTGTAGCCACGCACGGTAGAAAGGGACTGGCCCATTTCTTTGAAGGAAGTATCTCCGAAGACCTTGCCAACCACTCTACCTTGCCGGTGATGACCTTTAAGATATAGCGATTCTTATTTGAAGTTAGTTAAGTTAGGAGATCGAAGTTTAGGAAAGCGTTGGGATTTTTATTCGGACGCTTTTTTTAATGGCATTCAATAGCTGAATCCACCATCTCGGTGACAGGTGCAGGTGAGATGTAGGGAATGCCTAGTCCCAGTCCTCGCAGAATGAACAATACACCGATGAGTACTACAACCACCGGAATGGCTTTTCTAATCCTGCTGCGCATATTGTGGTTCAGGAATTTCCCAAGATAGACGGCTGTGGTCATAAGTGGGATGGTACCCAGACCAAACAGCGCCATGTACAATGTGCTTTCGAAAAGGCTGCCCATGGCAATGGCACCAAATACTGCCATATAAACCAGTCCACAAGGGAGAAAGCCGTTTAAAAATCCAATGGTTAAAAAGGTATCAGGGGTTTTTTTCTTGAGGGCACTGCCCAGCTTGGATTTAATGCGGGATATAAGTTGGTAGATGGGTTGTGTGATCCTGTACTGTGAACTGATTCGGGCTGGTAGCAACACCGCAATGATCATTACAATACCAACAGCAATTGATAGCTGCTGTTGAATACCAAATAAGTACAGGCTTTTTCCCAGCATTCCAAAAATCAATCCAAGACTACTGTAGGAGATAATTCTACCGAAATGATAAAGGCCAACCTGACCTGCTTTTTTAAGAGTATTTTGCCGATCAACAGGGAGCATAAAGGCTATGGGCCCGCACATTCCCATACAGTGCAGACTTCCTAAGAGCCCTAATACTACTGCTGATAAAAGCATAGAAGTTTAATAAGTGATTGCAGTTTTATACATAAAGGATCGTTCTCCTTCGGACCACTCAATTTTAATGTTCCAGCGACCATCCAATAAACGTTTGTCAGGTATGAGCAAATTGTGGTTAGATAATGAAATCGGAATTTCAAAATCCAGTTGTTTATTAGATGGTCTGTCTAGGAACACTTTTCCATTTATGCGTTCTTGATCCACATCTGTGGGGAAGGTAATGAGCAGTCCCTCATCTGTTTTTAAACAAGTGATCTCCTCAGAAAGCGCTTTGGTGTTACTTACCTTGTCGATTTCATCCTGATAATTGAGCTCCTGCTGGTAATAGTCTTCCACCACCAGCTCATGGTTGTATTTTTGATCGGTACTCATCCTGATCACAAAAAACAGAATGAATCCGATGAACCCGATGAAGGCTATAACAATCGCTGTTCCCCAGTTAAATTTCATAATCCGTATTATTTCTTTTAAGCAATTTCATGTGCTAATTATAACTCCTAGGTCCTAAAAAGGTGACCGTGGTCGTTTCGATCATTTCTTCTCCACTATACACGTCTACCCGCAGTTTATGCTTATCGCCTTCCAGGTCGGACTGGTTCATTTCAATAAATAAAGAACCTTCTGCCAGCCCCTGGGCCGGTACTTCAACAGAGTTATTATTGGACACTAGTTTTACCACTCCTTGTTGATTTCGCACTCTAAAAGTGACGCCTGTGATGGTGTCAGTTGTTTTGTTCACCAGTTTGTAGGTGTATATGTTACTGATGATGTTGTTGTCCTTTCGTTCATAAAGCTGACCGGGTAATCGGAGTACCCGTGCTTCCACATCATTTCTCAAGGCCAGCATGCCCAGTAAGACCCCGGTTAGGATGGTGAGCACGGCGATGTAACCCTTCATGCGGGCAGTGAGTTTAAACGGTACCTTGTTTTCGATGTTTTCTTCACTGGCATAGCGGATAAGCCCCTTTGGCTTATCAATTTTTTCCATGATGCTGTCACACTCATCAATACAAGCTGTACAGTTCACACACTCCAGCTGGGTTCCGTTTCTTATATCTATACCTGTAGGGCATACGTGCACACATTGAAGACAATCTATGCAATCTCCATACCCAAGAGCATCCCGGTCCTCATTTTTTCTGAATTTCTTACGCCCGTTTTCTCCTTCGCCGCGTTTGTAATCGTAAGCAACAACAATGGATTTGTTATCTAGTAGCACACCTTGCAAACGGCCATATGGACAGGCAATGATACACACCTGTTCTCTGAACCAGGCAAAAATGAAATAGAAAACGCCGGTAAAAATCACCAGAGGGATAAAAGTTCCTAAATGGTCTGATGGCCCCTCCTGAACGTAGCGAAATAATTTGTCGCTACCAATGAGGTAGGCCAGAAAGATATTAGCGATCAAAAAGGAAATGATCATAAAGATGAACCATTTCAATGTGCGCTTTCTGATCTTTTCAGCATCCCATTTTTGTTTTTTAAGACGAATCTGTTTGTTGCGGTCACCGTCAATGGCGTATTCAATACGTCTGAAGACCATCTCCATAAAAATAGTCTGAGGACAGATCCAACCGCAAAAGATGCGACCGAAGCCGACCGTGAATAAGGTAACGAACACCACCCCAATGATCATTGAGATGACAAACAGATGGAAATCCTGAGGCCAGAAGGGTAATCCAAAAATATTGAAACGCCGTTCCAGCACATTGAACATCAGAAACTGGTTCCCATTTATTTTTATAAATGGAGCTGCAAAAAGAAACGCCAAAAGGAAATAGCTCACCAGCTTCCGCTTTTCGTAGTAAGGTCCGGCCGGTTTTTTTGGAAAAATCCAGTTGCGTTTACCTTCTTCGTCAATGGTACCGATGGTATCTCTAAAAACTTCGTTTGGAGGCGTTTCCATCATGCTTATTAATTATTGGAAGCAACAGTTGTGGTTACCTCTTCAGCTTCCACAGTTGCTTCAGTTTCTGTTTCAACAGGTGTTTCTGTTTCTTCACCTTCTTCTGTATTCATTTCTGCATCCTCACCTTCTGCACCACTCTCGTCTACCCAGATCTCGCCTTCCGGTTCTTTTGGATTCGCCGGAGTAGTACCTTGAAACTGTAGTAGGTAAGAAGCTACCTGGGCCATTTCAGATGGCTTTAAACTGGCTTTCCAGGCAATCATTCCTTTGCCCGAACGCCCTCCTTCCGAGATGGTATTAAACACATTTTTAATACCTCCTCCAAGGATCCAGTATTCGTCGGTAAGGTTAGGTCCAATACCACCGCCTCCATCGGCCATGTGACATGCCACACAATTGACCTCAAATATTTTTTGTCCGGCCTTGAGATCCCCGGCATCCGTAAGTAATTCTACGGTATTGACATCTACCAGGTCCTTGGCATTTTTCTTATATTCCTCAATGGCGCGCTGAGCTTCGGCATATTCAATTTCATATTCCACAAATTGATCATCGGCTCCCAGTACGTGGTAGCGTACCATATAGATCACACCAAAGATGATGGTTGCATAGAAGCCATAAAGCCACCATGGCGGAAGACTGTTATCCAGTTCTTTGATTCCGTCGTAGTTATGGTCCAGAATAATTTCGCCCTCCTCTTCAATTGGTTTTCCACCAACCAGTTTTTTATAAAGTGCCTTAAGGCGTGCAAACTGGGGAGATTTGTTTTTGGCCTCCATGTATCTGAGCTTGGCCTCTTCATCCAGGCTCTGATAAAGGATGTTATCGATGGCTGCTACAATACCTTCAATTGCCAGAAGCACGCAGAGAACCAATAAAAGGAATAACATGATCACCGGTTGTTCCATAAAGGCCGGTTGGTCTCCGGACGGAACATAGTATTCAACAATACCGGCAATGATAAAAAAGACTACCGGAACGCGGATGTATGATGGGATAAGATTTCTCATAATATGCTGTCGTTTTGGTTGTTGTTGTCTAGCGGAAGGTTACTCACTTTGGTAATGTATTCCTTCTTGGCAGTAACTACCCAGTAAAAGAGCGCTACAAAAAAGCTAAAGAAGATCACCAGCGAAATCAGAGGATAAATCTCAATTCCCGCGATGGTTTCCATATGGTGTTTTACGAATTTTAGCATGTCAATTAATTTTGAGCGGTTTGGTTATCTAGATCTGATTTTTTAATATCGGTTCCCAGACGCTGTAAGTAGGCGATGAGAGCGACAATTTCACGGTTTTTCATTTCCACAAAATCAGCACCTGAGGCAGCCTTGTCAGCTTCATAGGAAGTGGCAAAGTCCGGATCGCTGTACAGGTTCTTTTCGATCTGTGTTCCCTGAGCAAGCATGGAGCTTTGTGCATTGGCAATCTCCTCGTCAGTATAGGGCACGCCAAGTGTTACCATGGCCTCCATTTTTTTCTCGGTCATGGATTTGTCCAACTCATTTCGGATGAGCCATCGGTATGATGGCATGATGGAACCACTGGAGGTGCTCTGTGGATCGTACATATGGTTAAAGTGCCAATTGTCTGAGTATTTTCCTCCAAGGCGGTGCAGATCTGGTCCGGTACGTTTAGAACCCCAAAGGAATGGATGGTCGTAAACGTATTCACCGGCTTTAGAGTACTGCTTGTCATTGGTAAGGTCGTAACGCTCTACTTCTGAACGGAAGGGGCGGATCATTTGGGAATGACAACCCACACAACCTTCACGTATGTAGATGTCTCTTCCTTCCAGTTCGAGCGGGGTATAGGGTTTGACACTGCTAATGGTAGGAATATTGGATTCTACAACCAGGGTGGGTATGATCTGAACGATACCCCCAATAAGAATTGCAATGGTGGCGTAAATGGTTAACAACACTGGCTTTCTTTCTAACCAAGTGTGCCAGCCTTCGCTTGCAGTTCGCTTGCCTGTTACTCTGGAAAGTGCAGGTGCTTCGGCCAGTTCATCTTCAACTTTGCTATCTGCTCTGGAAATGGTCATCACAATATTATAGACCAGTACCAGCATACCGGTAATGTACAGCGTTCCTCCTATGGCGCGCATCCAGTACATGGGTATGATCTCTGATACGGTTTCGAGGAAGTTTCCATATACCAGGGTTCCATCCGGATTGAATTGCTTCCACATACTGGCCTGGGTAAATCCGGCCACATACATTGGCAGTGCATAAAGCACAATTCCTAAGGTGCCTATCCAGAAATGTAAATTGGCCAAACCGACAGAGAATAAGCGTGTTTTAAACAATTTTGGGATGAGGTAATAGATCATACCAAATGCGAGAAATCCGTTCCACGCCAGGGCGCCAACGTGTACGTGGGCAATTACCCAGTCGGTAAAGTGAGCAATGGCATTGACGTTCTTTAGAGAGAGCATGGGCCCTTCAAAAGTGGCCATCCCGTAACCGGTAATGGCGACCACCATAAACTTGAGCACCGGATCGGTACGTACCTTATCCCAGGCACCGCGTAGGGTAAGTAATCCGTTGATCATACCTCCCCAGGAGGGAGCGATGAGCATTACCGAAAAGGCAACACCTAAGTGCTGCGCCCATTCTGGTAAAGCACTGTAGAGCAAGTGGTGAGGACCAGCCCAAATATAGATAAAGATTAATGACCAGAAGTGTACTATGGAAAGGCGATACGAATAAACAGGTCTGTTGGCTGCCTTAGGTACAAAGTAGTACATAAGACCCAGAAATGGTGTGGTGAGGAAGAATGCTACGGCATTGTGCCCGTACCACCACTGTACGAGGGCATCCTGTACACCGGCATACACCGAATAGCTCTTGAGAGCAGCTACAGGAAGTTCCAGACTGTTGAATATGTGAAGTACAGCAACCGTCACAAATGTGGCGATGTAGAACCACAGAGCAACGTACAAATGACGCTGCCGACGTTTTAAAATGGTACCGATGAGGTTCCATCCAAAAGCGACCCATACCAAAGCAATGGCAATATCAAAAGGCCATTCCAGTTCGGCATACTCCTTGGAGGTAGTAAATCCTAAAGGAAGGGTAAGTGCAGCTCCTACAATGATCAACTGCCAGCCCCAGAAATTGAAATTACTCAGAAAATCGCTGAACATTCGGGCTTTAAGCAGGCGCTGAGAGGAGTAGTAGACTCCTGCAAAAATGGCATTACCTACAAAAGCAAAAATAACAGCATTGGTATGCAGTGGTCTCAGACGGCCAAAGCTTAACCAGGATATGCCATCGGTAAGGTTAGGGAATAAAAACATGAATGCCAGTAGAAGACCTACCAACATTCCAACCACTCCCCACAGTATGGTGGCATAAATGAATTTTTTTACGATCTTATTATCGTAGTAAAACTGTTGCATTTCCATAGTTAGTGTAATTAGTCAGGTTTTGTATTTATTGATTGTTTTGTTGATTTTTTAACCAGTTCATCTTCAAAAAGCATGCGTACCGATGGCGTGTATCCATCGTCGTACTGACCGGACCGAACTGCCAAAATGAAAATCACAAAAAAGACAATAGCTACTGTTATGCTAATGCTTAAAAGAATGTATATAACGCTCATACCTAGTGAAGTTATGGTTCAAAAATAGTTTCGTACATATGTTTAAAACATGATTTTTATCATGTGTGCTTTTTTATTTTAATTTTCTTCCTAACAGGTTGGTGCACACCGTTGTGAATACCACAATACTAATGGAGCTCAGCGGCATGAGTATGGCTGCTATGACGGGTGCTAATTGCCCTGTGACTGCAAAATAAAGACCGATCACATTGTAAAAAAAGGAGAAAACAAAGCTCCATTTGATGATACGTATCGACTCTTTGCTAGCCTTAATATAACTGTCTAATCGATTGAGCTTAGCGGCGTCCAATATCGCGTCGCAGGCCGGTGAAAACACATTTACGTTTTCTGAAATGGCAATACCCACGTTACTTTGTGCCAGAGCCCCGGCGTCGTTAAGTCCGTCTCCTACCATGAGTACTTTGGCCCCTTCGGACTGGTGGAACTTCACAAACTCTAGTTTGTCCTCCGGTTTCTGGTTAAAGATCATCTTGGTATTGGCAGGGAGTAATTTTTCCAGATTGGCCTGCTCACTGTCGTTATCGCCGGAGAGGATCACTAATTCGTTATCGTCTTTAAGGTTTTTAAACAGCTTGGCAATCCCTTTACGGTATTTATTGAAAAAGGTAAAATACCCCTTATACTCATTATTGGTACTGACATGTACAGCAGTGGCGGTACCAGAATACTTTTGAGGGCGCCCAACAAAGGATGCCGACCCCACTTTTAACTCCAGGTCTTTGTAGGAGGATGAGATACCCTGGCCTATGTGTTCTTCAAAATGATCAAGAGAAACAATGTCGTGCTCCTCTAATAGAGCATAGAGCGCCCTGCTCAGAGGATGATTGGATCCTCTTAAGGAACTTTTTAGGACCAGCGACTCGTCTGCCGAAAAGTGTTTTCCAGTGTAGGCTGTTTCACTGTGATGGCTGGTAAGGGTTCCGGTTTTGTCAAAAATAATGGTGTTGATGCCAGCCAGTTGCTCGATCACACTGGCATTTTTGATGTAAAACTTTAGTTTACCAAAGATCCGCAGCATGTTTCCAAAGGTAAATGGTGCAGAAAGTGCAATGGCACAGGGGCAGGCGATGATCAGAACCGCTGTAAAAACATTCATCGCTTTGGAGCTATCGGTAAAGACCCAATAAGCTGTAGCTATAAAGGCAATGCTCAAAATGACAATGGTAAAATGTCTGGATATGGAATTGGTGATGTTGGTAAAAGCATTTTCCTTATTGCTGCTAAATACATCGTTGCTCCATAGCTGGGTGAGGTAACTTTGTTCTACCGATTTGAGCGCTTCCATTTCAATAACGCTTCCCTGTTGTTTTCCACCGGCAAATAATTTGTCCCCCGACGATTTTTCCACAGGATGCGATTCTCCGGTCACAAAACTGTAATCGATAGAGGCCTTCCCTTTAATGAGCACACCATCAACCGGTATGAGTTCTTCATTTCTAATGAGCAATCGATCGCCTTGCTGTATCTGATACACCGGAATACTGGTTTCCTCATTGTTGGCTTCAATTTTGGTGATGGCAATGGGGAAATAGGATTTGTAGTCCCGTTCAAAGGACAAAAAGTTGTAAGTTTTCTGCTGGAAATATTTCCCTACCAGTAAAAAGAAAACAAGGCCACTTAGGCTATCAAAGAAACCCGATCCCAGATCAAAAATAATGTCTGTAGTACTTCTTAAAAAAAGGACAGAAATTCCAAGGGCAATGGGAACATCTATATTGAGCATACCTGATCTGAGCCCCTTGAAAGCAGAAGTAAAATAGCTGCTGGAGGAGTAGAATACTACAGGTAAGGACAAGAAGAACATGAGCCAACGAAAAAAATGCTTATACTGTTCCAGCCAGTACTCCTGTACTTCAAAGTACTCCGGAAAGGACAAAAACATAATGTTTCCAAAAGCAAATCCGGCTACGCCAAGCTTATAGATGAGACTCCTGTTGACGTGCCTTGGTCCGGCATTGTAGTCTTCCAGACTGATATAGGGTTCATAACCGATCTTACATAAGAGCAGTACTACCTCTTTAAGACTAATTTCTTGAGGTGTGTAGGAGATACGCACAGTTTTGTTACCAAAGTTCACCTGAGAATTGCTGATGGCAGCTGCCAGCTTATTGAGGTTTTCAAGGATCCAGATACAGGAGCTACAGTGAATATGAGGAATGTAAAGGGTGACGATCTCAAGCGATTCATCCTGAAATTCGGTGAGCTTTTCGACGATGGAGGCTTGATTGAGGAAGTCGTATTTTCCTTCGATCTCCTTTGGAACGGCTCCTGGAGCATCCTGAAGATCGTAGTAGCAGGTCAGGTCATTTTCAGAAAAGATCTCGTAAACGGTTTTACATCCGTTACAACAAAAATGCTTGTCCTGAAAAACGATCGGCGCCTTGCCACACGGGTCACCACAATGAAAACAAGAATTGCCTTCCATTAATTTGCTCATTTATACCTGTGACAAATGTGAAAATTATGTTAACTAAAAAATATGATATTTATCATGTATTTTTTATCTTAGTTGTTCACTAAATCAATTGGTATGAGTAAATGTGAATCTTGTATTGTAAGGGAATTTAATTCACTTAAAGCCCTTACAAGCGAAGAACTTAGGCGCGTTTCTGCGTGCAAAACAGGAAAAACTTTCAGGAAAGGACAGATCATTTTTGAGGAGGGAGAAACTCTTAATGGCGTTTATTGTGTTAAAGATGGGGTTTGTAAACTGACCAAGCTCAGTGAAAATGGTAAAGATCAGGTGGTAAAACTGGTGGTAAAGGGAGGCTTACTAGGAAAGCGATCATTGATCACCGAACAGAAAACCAACCTCAGTGCCGTTGCTCTCAACGATATGGAAATGTGCTTTATTCCCAAAAGTGAAATCATGAACGACTTAAAGAAGAACCCCGAGTTTACCATGACGGTTCTAAAGCGCATGGCAGAGGACCTTAAGGACTCTGACGAATCCATTGTGAACATGGCACAGAAATCGGTCCGACGCCGAATGGCCGAAACACTGATGTACGTGCATGATGAATTTGGAACAGATGATGAGGGATATCTCACCATCGTGATGAGTCGCGAGGATTATGCCAGTATCGTAGGTACTGCTACGGAGTCAGCCATTCGGATTTTATCTCAGTTGAAGAAGGAGGGTGTCATCTCCACTACTGGAAAGCGTATAAAGATCGAGGACTACAACAGTCTCAAGTGGATGGAGTAGTTGTTATGACCTGGAGTTGAATGTCCTATAAACATATTGAGCAGCGTTTATCCAACGCCTATCCTGCTATTGAAGACTTGCGTTTAAAAGCATTCAAACGTGTTCCTCATGTGGCCTGGGAATACCTCGAATCCGGAACCGGTAATGAGGAGTTGTTGCAACGCAACAGGGAGGCTTTTGAGGCGATTCGATTCATTCCGAAATTTTGTAGAGGCCCTATTGACGCTAGTATTGAAACCACTCTGTTTGGTCAGTCCTATTCTGCCCCCATAGGTATGGCACCGGTGGGCCTGAGCGGCCTCATCTGGCCAAAGGCAGAGTTGCATCTGGCCGCTGCCTCCAGACGATTGAATATTCCTTTTTGCTTAAGCACAGTGGCTACAGAGACCCCAGAAACTATTGGTCCACTCGCTGGACAGCAGGGATGGTTTCAACTTTATCCTCCAAAAGACAAGGAGCTAAGGCAGAGTTTGTTAAAGAGAGCCAGAGCTTCGGGCTTTCACACCCTGGTAGTCACAGCTGATGTGCCTATGGCCAGCAGGCGTGAACGCAGCAAACGGGCCGGTTTGAAAATGCCCCCGGCAATTACTCCAGAGTTGCTGTGGCAAGGGATAAAACATCCGGTATGGGCCCTGGAAACTCTAAAGCGAGGTTTACCAAGACTAAGGACTGTTGAAGCCTATACTCAACAATCGGATTTTAAGTTTGTCAGTGGCTTTGTGGGTAATCGTCTGGGAGGGACCTTGGATTGGGATTACTGCAAAGAGTTAAAGGATAGCTGGAAGGGGCCTGTGGTAATCAAGGGACTATTACATCCGGAGGATGCCGAGCAGGCGATTAATATAGGATTGGATGGTATTTGGGTGTCAAACCACGGAGGTCGTCAGTTCAACGGGGCCCCGGCCGCTATTGAGGCATTACCGGAAGTGGTCGACCAGGTCAATGGTCGCGTACCAATACTTTTTGATAGTGGGGTGCGCAACGGCCTTGATGTGATGCGTGCATTGAACCTGGGTGCCGATTTTGTCATGCTCGGACGTGCGTTTCTCTATGGTGTTGCTGCATTGGGTCATTATGGCGCAGATCATGCAGCTCATATCTTAATGGACGATTTAAAAAATAATATGGTACAGTTAGGTGTCTCTGATCTTGAGCAACTTAAAGCAGTTTAATCTTTTACTGTTGTGTAAGTCCTTTAAATACAGTATCTTATGGTGTATTTAAATCAATCAGAATGGCCACCACAGCAAAACACGACCAGCGCGTTGCCCAACTTACCTTTGCATCCGTATATCCGCATTACCTCGCAAAAGTTACAAAGAAAGGGCGTACACAAGAAGAGTTACATAAGTTTCTTGAATGGATGACGGGCTTCCATGATGAAACAATTAGCGAACTGCTTGACTGTCAGGGCACTTTTCAGACGATTTTAGACGAGGCC
>CAWZYX010000069.1:0-15468 GCA_963966315.1 uncultured Winogradskyella sp.
GTTATGAACATAAAATTCAATAGTTTTGCCCCCCGAAATAACTGTTATGAATTTTAATTCTGAGATCGAAAGACGGCGCACCTTTGGTATTGTATCCCACCCAGACGCAGGAAAGACTACCCTAACGGAAAAACTACTTTTATTTGGAGGGGCTATTCAGGAAGCAGGAGCTGTAAAAAGTAACAAAATTAAAAAGGGAGCCACCAGTGACTTTATGGAAATTGAACGTCAAAGGGGAATATCCGTGGCTACATCGGTGCTAGCCTTTGAATACAAGGGAACCAAAATAAATATTCTGGATACTCCGGGACACAAAGATTTTGCAGAAGATACTTTTAGGACCTTAACGGCGGTTGACAGTGTCATCGTAGTCATTGATGTAGCAAAAGGTGTAGAGGAGCAAACCGAAAAGCTGGTCGAGGTATGCCGAATGCGAAATATTCCTATGATCGTTTTTATCAACAAACTGGATCGTGAAGGAAAGGATGCCTTTGACCTTTTGGATGAGGTAGAGCAAAAACTGGGACTTAGAGTCACTCCTTTAAGCTTCCCCATCGGGATGGGTTATGATTTTAAGGGTATTTACAATATATGGGAAAAGAACATCAATCTGTTTACCGGGGACAGTAAGAAAGATATTGAAGACACTTTAGAAATATCTGATTTATCTAATCCCGAACTCGATCAATTGATCGGTGAAAAAGCAGCAGATACGCTGCGAGAGGAAATTGAACTTGTTTCGGGTATCTATCCCGAATTTAACCAGCAAAACTATTCCAATGGGAACTTACAACCTGTATTTTTTGGTTCAGCCTTAAACAATTTTGGGGTAAGGGAACTTCTGGATTGCTTTGTTAGCATTGCTCCCCCTCCACGCCCTAAACAAAGCGAGGAACGACTGGTCGAACCTAAGGAGGATGCATTTTCGGGATTCGTTTTTAAAATACACGCCAATATGGACCCCAATCACAGAGATCGACTGGCTTTTGTAAAAATTGTTTCTGGACAATTCAAACGCAATGTACCATATCTGCATGTTCGATTGGGTAAAAAACTAAAGTTTTCAAGTCCCAATGCATTTTTTGCTGAGAAAAAACAAATTGTTGAAACTTCCTATCCTGGTGATATTGTTGGTTTGCACGATACCGGTCATTTTAAAATCGGTGATACTTTAACAGAGGGTGAGATACTTCATTACAAAGGAATACCCAGTTTTTCACCAGAGCATTTCAGATATATTAACAATGCAGATCCACTAAAGGCAAAGCAATTATATAAAGGTATTGATCAATTGATGGACGAGGGTGTAGCGCAGCTTTTTACCCTGGAAATGAACGGCCGTAAGGTTATTGGAACTGTTGGAGCGCTGCAATATGAGGTGATTCAGTATCGATTGGAACACGAATACGGTGCCAAATGCACCTATGAGAACCTCAACGTTTATAAAGCAGCCTGGATAGAGGCTGATGACGAACAATCTGAAGAATACAAGGAGTTTAAAAGGGTAAAGCAACGGTACTTGGCCAAAGATAAGAGTGGACAACTGGTCTTCTTGGCCGACTCTCAGTTTTCTCTGCAAATGAGTGAACAGAAATACCCTGGGCTTAAGTTCCATATGACATCTGAGTTCTGATATTTTGATCTCACACGGGATTATTTTTGCTTTTTATCGATATTATTAGTTACTTTATCGATATTTTTAAACCAATCAGATGTTTAATCTGATCAGATGAACCCCAAATCATCTCTATCATGGAAACAAATGCCAACACCTACAGTAACAAGGAAATTACGATTACTTACGATCCAAAATGTTGTATTCACAGTGGGAAATGCGTGAAAGAACTATCGGCGGTTTTTAGAACTTCAGTCATTCCCTGGGTCGATCCGGATGCTGCCGATAGCAGCAAGATCATCGCACAAATTAGGAAATGTCCGTCTGGCGCATTGAAATACGTGAGACACAAAAAAGATGTTGCTTAGTAGAAATTTCTTTATGGCTAGGCCTGTCCCGTGGGGCCGAAGTTCAAGGGAATGGGAGGTTGCTCGTAATCTTTGATCTCACCGTGCATATTTTCAAACCGGCTGATGTTTTCTCCAAGTGCCTTAAGCAGCCTTTTGGCGTGTTGAGGAGTAAGTATTATCCTTGATTTGACTTTACTCTTTGGAGTGCCCGGCATGATATTTACAAAATCTACAACAAATTCCGAAACGGAGTGGTTAATAATGGCCAGGTTCGAATAGGTGCCCTGGGCGATCTGTTCATCTAGTTCAATATTTATTTGACCTTTCTTCGGTTTGTTTTTCTGATCTGACATAAGTGCTTAGTTCTGAATGTTACAAATAATAGACTAAGTTAAAAAACAAATCCCGAGACATGCTCGGGATTCGTAATTATTTGATTTGAATTTTATTAGTTGTAATTCATCTCTTCTTTGGCCTTCATCAATTCTTCAAATTCCTGTTTAGATCCTACGATAATATTATCATAATCTCTAACGCCGGTACCGGCAGGAATCTTATGACCAACGATTACATTCTCCTTAAGCCCTTCCAAGGTATCAATTTTTCCATTGACTGCAGCTTCATTCAGTACTTTGGTCGTTTCCTGGAAAGAAGCAGCGGAAATGAATGATTTGGTTTGAAGTGATGCTCTGGTAATACCCTGAAGGATTGGTGTGGCAGTAGCCGGTTGGGCATCTCGAGCTTCAACCAACTGCTTGTCTTCACGTCTTAAAATTGAGTTTTCATCTCTCAATTGTCTTGACGTAACAATCTGACCCACCTTAAGCACTTCAGAATCACCAGCCTCACTCACCACTTTCATTCCAAAGATCTTATCATTCTCTTCAATGAAATCATCTTTATGGACTAATTGGTTCTCTAAGAAAATAGTATCACCCGAATCCATAATTCGGACCTTGCGCATCATTTGTCTTACGACTACTTCAAAATGCTTATCGTTGATCTTCACACCCTGAAGTCGATAGACCTCCTGCACCTCATTCACAAGATATTGTTGAACCGCTGAAGGACCTTTGATGTTCAGTATATCATTTGGTGTTACCGATCCGTCGGATAAAGGCATACCGGCTTTTACATAATCGTTCTCCTGAACAAGGATCTGATTAGACAGTTTTACCAGGTATTTCTTCACTTCACCTAATTTGGATTCGATAATGATCTCACGGTTACCACGTTTAATTTTGCCAAAGGATACAACCCCATCAATTTCGCTAACCACCGCAGGGTTGGAAGGGTTTCTAGCCTCAAATAACTCGGTAACTCTCGGAAGACCTCCGGTGATATCTCCTGCCTTCGCAGACTTACGTGGAATCTTGACTAGAATCTTTCCGATATCAATTTTATCACCGTCATTGATCATGATGTGCGCGCCAACCGGTAAATTGTAAGATCGGATTACTTTTCCTTTGTTGTCTTCAATCACCAAGGTTGGTATCAGTTTCTTATTACGCGATTCGGAAATTACTTTTTCCTGGAATCCTGTCTGCTCGTCTATTTCAACCTGATAAGTAACACCTTGCTCAATATTCTCGTATCTCACCTTTCCGGCAAATTCCGAAATAATCACACCGTTATAAGGATCCCATTGACAAACCACATCTCCTTTTTTCAACTTGTCTCCATTTTTGACAAAAATATGAGACCCATATGGGATATTGTTTGTGCTTAAAACAATACCTGTCTTAGCATCGGTTAATTTAAGCTCCGAAGTTCGGGAGATCACAACATCGACGTCATTTCCTTCGTTGTCTTTGGACTTCACTGTTCTTAAGTCCTCAATTTCAGCAATTCCATCAAACTTAACAACAAGTTTATTTTCTTCAGAAATGTTTCCAGCAATTCCACCCACGTGGAAGGTACGTAGGGTAAGCTGTGTACCGGGTTCTCCAATAGACTGCGCTGCAACAACACCTACAGCCTCACCTCTCTGCACCATTTTACCGGTTGCCAGGTTACGACCATAACACTTCACACAAATTCCTTGTTTGGCCTCACAGGTTAAAGGAGATCGTACTTCAATCGATTCTACAGGAGAATCACTGATCTTTTTGGCAATCTTTTCATCTATATGTCCATTCGCTTCAACAAGTAACTCCTCAGTAAGTGGATGATAAACATCGTTTAGTGATGTTCTACCGACAATACGTTCGGCGAGGTCTTCAACAACCTCATCATTCTTCTTGAGAGCAGAGACCTCAATACCTCTCAAGGTACCACAGTCTTCTTCATAGACGATCACATCCTGAGACACGTCAACCAATCTGCGGGTCAGATAACCGGCATCAGCAGTTTTAAGAGCTGTATCGGCCAATCCTTTTCGTGCACCGTGTGTTGAGATAAAGTATTCAAGGATGGATAGACCTTCCTTAAAATTAGAGAGAATAGGGTTCTCAATGATTTCCCCACCACCAGCGTTCGATTTTTTGGGCTTTGCCATAAGTCCTCGCATACCAGTTAATTGTCGGATCTGTTCTTTAGAACCACGTGCTCCAGAATCAAGCATCATAAACACAGAATTGAAACCTTGCTGATCTTCCCGGATACGCTTCATAGACAATTCAGTAAGCTCAGCGTTTGTGGAGGTCCATATATCAATAACCTGATTGTAGCGTTCGTTATTGGTGATAAGTCCCATGTTATAATTACCCATAATGCCATCAACCTGCTTATTGGCAGCATCAATCATTCCTTGCTTTTCCTCAGGAATAATGATATCACCCAAACTAAACGACAGACCACCTTGGAAAGCAAATTTGTATCCTAAGGCTTTTATCTCATCAAGGAACTCTGCAGTTTCAGGGACACTGGTCACCTTAAGAATTCTGCCAATAATATCTCTCAGAGACTTTTTAGTAAGTACCTGATTGATAAAGCCTGCTGCTTCAGGAACTGTTTCATTAAACAATACTCTACCAACCGTTGTTTCTATCAATTGCCTCGTTAATTCACCCTCCTCGTCATAATCCATCACGCGAACTTTAATTCCAGCGTTCAGGTCAACTCTCTTTTCATTGTAAGCAATAGTCACCTCTTCAGGGGAGTAAAACGTAAGGCCTTCACCGTTTACCGGAACTTCCTTGGTAGATTTGCGAAGCTTGGTCATGTAGTAAAGACCAAGTACCATATCCTGAGAAGGAACAGTAACAGGAGATCCGTTGGCTGGATTCAAAATATTGTGTGAAGCCAGCATTAATAGCTGTGCTTCCAAAATAGCTTCAGGTCCTAATGGTAAATGTACTGCCATCTGATCACCGTCAAAGTCGGCATTGAAAGCCGTACACACCAATGGATGCAACTGTATTGCTTTACCTTCTATCAGCTTTGGCTGGAAAGCCTGAATTCCCAGTCTGTGAAGGGTTGGAGCGCGGTTCAATAAGACGGGGTGCCCTTTTAGGACATTTTCCAAAATATCCCATACAACCGGTTCTTTACGGTCGATGATTTTCTTAGCTGACTTCACTGTTTTTACAATTCCACGCTCAATTAGTTTTCTAATGATAAATGGTTTGTAAAGTTCAGCTGCCATATCCTTTGGCAGACCACACTCAAACAATTTGAGCTCGGGACCTACGACGATCACAGATCGTGCCGAATAATCGACTCGTTTACCTAACAGATTCTGACGGAAACGACCTTGCTTTCCTTTAAGAGAATCTGACAGTGATTTCAAAGGTCTGTTGGAATCAGTCTTAACCGCAGATGACTTTCGCGTGTTATCAAATAAAGAATCAACAGATTCCTGAAGCATACGCTTTTCATTACGAAGGATTACTTCCGGAGCCTTTATCTCAACCAATCTCTTCAATCGATTGTTTCTAATGATCACACGACGGTACAGATCGTTTAAGTCTGAAGTAGCAAAACGCCCTCCATCCAGTGGAACAAGAGGTCTTAATTCTGGTGGAATGACTGGAATGGCCTTCATGATCATCCACTCTGGTTTGTTCTCACGGTTTTCATTTGACTCTCTAAAAGCTTCAACTACCTGAAGGCGTTTTAATGCCTCTGTTTTTCGTTGTTTTGAGGTCTCGTTATTTGCCTTATGTCTTAACTCGAAGGACAGTTCATCAAGATCGATGCGTGAAAGAATTTCAATCAGACATTCAGCGCCCATTTTAGCTATAAACTTATTTGGGTCGCTATCCTCTAGATACTGATTTTCCTGAGGCAGACTTTCCATAATATTGAGATACTCCTCTTCCGTTAGAAAATCCATTTTCTGAACAGGATCCCCCTCTGAATTTACAGCCGTTCCAGGTTGAATCACCACATACCTTTCGTAGTAGATGATCATGTCGAGTTTCTTAGACGGTAGTCCAAGCAGGTAACCAATCTTATTTGGTAAGGAACGGAAGTACCAGATATGCGCTACGGGGACAACAAGATTGATATGTCCCACACGGTCTCGTCTGACCTTCTTTTCAGTCACCTCAACGCCACAACGGTCGCAGACAATACCCTTATATCGAATTCTTTTGTATTTACCGCAGGCACATTCAAAATCCTTTACCGGACCAAAAATACGCTCACAGAATAAACCATCGCGCTCAGGTTTGTGAGTGCGATAATTAATAGTTTCTGGCTTTAAGACCTCACCACGTGAAGCTGCTAATACAGATTCCGGTGATGCTAATCCTATCGAAATTTTGTTAAATTTCTGAACTGTGTTCTTATCTTGTTTTCTTGCCATTTTTTGTATTGTGTTCAGTGTATTGTTTTCAGCATGTAGTTAATGTAAAACCAACCACCAACTGATCACATCAAACTATTTTACTATTCTTCTAATCTAATATCAAGTCCTAATCCCTTTAGCTCATGCATTAATACATTGAACGACTCAGGCAGTCCCGGTTCCGGCATTGGTTCGCCTTTTACGATAGCTTCGTAAGTCTTAGCTCTACCAATAACATCATCTGATTTTACAGTAAGGATCTCTCTTAAAGTACTTGATGCTCCATATGCTTCAAGTGCCCAAACTTCCATTTCACCAAATCGCTGACCACCAAATTGTGCCTTACCACCAAGTGGCTGCTGCGTAATTAATGAATATGGACCAATTGAACGGGCATGCATCTTATCATCGATCATATGACCAAGTTTGATCATGTAGATGACACCTACAGTAGCCGGTTGATCAAAGCGTTCACCCGTACCACCGTCATACAAATAAGTATGACCGTATTGAGGCACATTTGCGTCATCGGTAAATCCGTTGATCTGATCGAGTGTTGCACCGTCGAAGATAGGAGTAGCAAAAGTTTTGTTCAACTTCTGACCCGCCCAGCCAAGTACAGTTTCATAGATCTGACCAATGTTCATACGCGATGGTACACCAAGAGGGTTAAGTACAATATCTACAGGGGTTCCATCCTCAAGGAAAGGCATATCCTCTTCACGTACAATACGAGCAACAATACCCTTGTTTCCGTGACGACCTGCCATTTTATCACCTACTTTAAGCTTGCGTTTCTTAGCAATATAAACTTTGGCTAATTTGATAATTCCTGCAGGTAATTCATCCCCTACTGATATCGTGAACTTCTCACGTCTCAAGGCTCCTTGAAGGTCATTTTCCTTGATCTTGTAGTTATGAATCAAATCTGCCACTAACTCATTGGTATGGTCATCTGTAGTCCAGCGTCCTCCGGTTAAATGCGTGTAGTCGTCTACTGCATTTAACATTTTTAAGGTGTATTTCTTTCCTTTTGGGATAATTTCCTCTCCCAAATCGTTATAAATACCCTGAGCCGTTTTACCATTAACAATCTGGAATAGCTTTTCAACCAAAATGCTCTTAAGATCGTCAAATCGCTTATCATAAGCATTTTCAAGAGCTTCGATATCTTCCTTATCCTGAGCTCTTTTGCGCTTATCCTTTATCGCTCGGGCAAATAACTTCTTATCAATTACAACGCCATTTAAGGACGGTGAAGCTTTTAGAGACGCATCTTTAACATCCCCGGCTTTATCACCGAAGATGGCGCGCAATAACTTTTCTTCTGGAGTAGGGTCGGATTCCCCTTTTGGTGTGATCTTACCAATTAGAATATCACCTGGCTTGATCTCTGCTCCCACTCTAATCATTCCGTTTTCATCGAGATCCTTGGTCGCTTCTTCGGATACATTTGGAATGTCATTGGTCAACTCCTCGTTACCCAACTTCGTATCTCTAACTTCCAGAGCATATTCGTCGATGTGAATTGAAGTAAACACGTCATCCCTAACTACCTTTTCAGAGATCACAATGGCATCCTCAAAATTATAACCTTTCCAGGGCATGAAAGCCACTTTCATGTTTCTACCAAGAGCAAGTTCACCGTTTTGTGTTGCATATCCTTCACACAGCACCTGACCTTTGGAAACCTTATCACCCTTCTTAACAATAGGCTTAAGGTTAATAGAAGTTCCCTGATTGGTTTTTCTGAACTTCACTAAGGGGTACTCTTTGGTATCACTGTCAAAGCTCACCATGGCCTCCTCTTCGGTGCGTTTGTATTTGATAATAATTTTATCCGCATCTACGTATTCAACAGTACCTTCACCCTCTGCGTTAACCAACACTCTTGAATCAGAAGCAACTTGTCTTTCTAGCCCTGTACCTACGATTGGTGCTTCTGGTTTTAATAATGGTACTGCCTGACGCATCATGTTAGATCCCATCAGAGCCCGGTTCGCATCATCATGCTCCAAAAATGGTATCAGTGAAGCTGAAATGGAAGCTATTTGATTTGGTGCCACATCAGTGTAGTTCACACTGATTGGTTCAATCACCGGGAAATCGCCTTCCTGTCTCGAAATAATCTTATCGGCTTCTATTTTACCAGTATCGTCCACTTCAATGTTAGCCTGAGCAATAAGCATGTCTTCCTCTTCTTCTGCACTCAGATAGGTTGGAGCGTTTTTAATATCTACAACCCCATTTTCAACCTTTCGGTAAGGTGTTTCAATAAAGCCCATATTATTCACCTTGGCATAAACGGCCAATGATGATATTAATCCAATATTGGGACCTTCGGGCGTTTCAATTGGGCACAAACGTCCGTAGTGAGTGTAGTGAACATCACGTACCTCAAAACCTGCCCTTTCTCTTGACAATCCACCAGGACCGAGGGCCGATAATCGGCGCTTATGAGTAATCTCAGCAAGTGGATTTGTTTGATCCATGAACTGAGACAACTGATTGGTTCCAAAGAATGAATTGATAACAGAAGAGAGGGTTTTGGCGTTGATCAGATCAATTGGGGTAAACACCTCATTATCTCGAACATTCATTCGTTCTCTTATGGTTCGGGCCATTCGTGCAAGTCCTACACCAAACTGTGTAGATAATTGTTCACCTACAGTACGAACACGTCGGTTTGATAAGTGATCAATATCATCAATCTCAGCTTTGGAATTGATGAGTTCGATTAGGTATTTAATGATGGTTATGATATCTTGTTTGGTAAGAACCTGCTTATCCATTCCAATATCCAAACCTAATTTCTTATTCATTCGGTAACGACCCACTTCTCCAAGAGAGTACCTTTGGTCACTAAAGAATAATTTATCAATAATACCTCTTGCCGTTTCCTCATCTGGTGGTTCGGCATTACGCAATTGTCTGTAAATATGTTCTACTGCCTCTTTCTCAGAGTTGGTAGGATCTTTTTGAAGTGTATTGTGAATAATGGCATAATCACCTTGCTGGGAACTTTCCTTGTGTAATAATATGGTTTTAACACCTGCCTCCAGAATCTCCTCAATATTTTCCTTGTCTATAACCGTATCACGATCCAGTACAATTTCATTCCGTTCTATGGAAACAACCTCGCCAGTATCCTCGTCAACAAAATCTTCATGCCAGGTATTAAGCACACGGGCTGCAAGCTTTCTTCCAATAACCTTCTTTAATCCCGTTTTGGTTACTTTAATCTCTTCAGCTAAATCAAAAATTTCAAGGATATCCTTATCTCGTTCAAAACCGATGGCACGAAACAGTGTTGTAACCGGTAATTTTTTCTTCCTGTCGATATAAGCATACATGACACTATTAATGTCAGTGGCAAATTCAATCCACGATCCTTTAAAAGGAATCACACGTGCAGAGTAAAGTTTTGTCCCATTGGCATGAAACGACTGACTAAAGAAGACCCCCGGAGAACGGTGCAACTGGGACACCACCACACGCTCAGCTCCATTTATACAAAAGGTTCCACTTGGAGTCATGTATGGTATGGTACCCAAATAAACATCCTGTACGATCGTTTCAAAATCTTCGTGCTCAGGGTCGGTACAATACAATTTGAGACGTGCCTTCAGAGGCACACTGTATGTTAAGCCTCTTTCGATGCACTCTTCTATTGTATATCTCGGTGGATCGATAAAATAATCAAGAAATTCTAAAACAAATTGGTTTCTTGTATCGGTAATTGGAAAATTTTCCATGAAGGTCTGGTAAAGTCCTTCATTTTCTCTTTGATCTGATTTGGTTTCCAATTGGAAAAAGTCCTGGAAGGACTTAATTTGGATGTCCAGAAAATCCGGATAATCCGTTCTATTAATAATAGAGGAGAAATTTAATCTTTCAGCTTGTTGTGCTAACATCGATGAACGAATTTTTGATTAAAACTATGTGATGTGTATATAACAATTATATACACAAAAGGGTCTAGGATTTACCTCGCTTTTCAGCGAGGTAATCCTAAACCATATTTTGTAGGTATAAGTTAAGCTTACTTAAGCTCAACTTCAGCTCCAGCTTCTTCTAATGAAGATTTTAATCCTTCAGCTTCATCTTTAGAAACACCTTCTTTGATAGCGCTAGGTGCGTCATCAACAAGAGCTTTAGCGTCTTTTAATCCTAGACCAGTTAATTCCTTAACTAGTTTAACTACTGCTAATTTAGATCCACCTGGGGCTTTAAGAATAACATCAAACTCTGTTTGTTCTTCAGCGGCTTCACCTCCACCAGCGGCACCTCCACCAGCAGCAACAGCAACAGCTGCAGCAGCAGGCTCAATACCATATTCTTCTTTTAAAATATCAGCTAATTCGTTAACCTCCTTAACCGTTAAATTAACTAATTGTTCTGCGAAATCTTTTAAATCTGCCATTTTTCTATCGTTTTATAAAGTGTGTGTTTTTATTTTGATTTTTTAACCTTCTTTCTCAGAAAGCGTTTTTAGGATACCAGCCAGTTTTCCACCTCCGGACTGAAGTGCGGAGATAACATTTTTAGCTGGAGATTGTAATAATCCAATAATTTCACCCAGAAGCTCTTCTTTAGATTTGATCTCAACAAGGGCATCTAACTGTTCGTCCCCTATGTAAATAGATTCTTCTATAAAAGCTCCTTTAAGCAAAGGTTTATCAGATTTTTTCCGGAATGCCTTTATCACTTTGGCAGGAGCATTTCCTGTCGCTGCATACATGACCGAGGTATTCCCTTTTAGCGTCGTCGGTAGGTCTCCAAAATCCTTGTCTGAAGCTTCCATTGCTTTTTCAAGGAGGGTATTTTTGACCACTGCTAGTTTCACATCTGCCTTAAAGCAAGCACGTCTTAGATTACTTGTATCCAAAGCATTCAATCCGGAAATATCAGCTAAATAGATATTTACATTGTCTGCTAACTGAGCAGTTAACTCTTCAATTACCAATGATTTTTCTTCTCTTGTCATTTTTAATAAAGTTTACTACTAGTTAATTTTTGGATCTATAGCTATGCTAGGACTCATAGTACTTGATAAGTAGATACTCTTAACATATGTTCCCTTTGCCGTAGTAGGCTTAAGCTTAAGTAGCGTTGATAACAATTCATTGGCATTACCTACTAGTTTATCTGCGCTAAATGAAGCTTTTCCTATTGGTGCGTGGACTATACCAGTCTTATCGACTTTAAAGTCGATCTTACCGGCTTTTACCTCTTTGACCGCTTTGGCGACATCCATAGTAACCGTTCCAGTTTTGGGGTTTGGCATTAAACCTCTAGGACCTAAAATTCTTCCTAAAGGGCCTAATTTCCCCATGATACTTGGCATTGTTACTATAACATCCACATCGGTCCAACCGTCTTTTATTTTCTGAAGATATTCATCAAGGCCTACATAGTCTGCGCCTGCTTCCTGAGCTTCCGCTTCCTTGTCTGGTGTAACCAGAGCCAAAACCTTCATGTCCTTACCTGTACCGTGGGGAAGTGAAACAACTCCACGAACCATTTGATTGGCTTTCCTTGGATCTACCCCTAATCTCACGGCGATATCCACTGACGCATCAAATTTTGTATAGGTAATTTCCTTAAGTAAAGAAGAGGCTTCTTCTAAAGAAAACAGCTTGTTTCGTTCAACTTTACTTCTAGCTTCCTTTTGTTTTTTTGTCAATCTTGCCATTTCAAAAATTATTGTGGAGCTTCTCCTCCTTTTACGGTGATTCCCATCGATCTTGCAGTACCTGCAACCATTTTCATTGCAGATTCTACAGTAAATGCATTTAAATCCTGCATTTTGTCTTCAGCAATAGTCTTTACTTGATCCCAAGTGACTTTTGCAACTTTTCTTCGGTTTGGTTCACCCGATCCCTTCTTTACTTTGGCCGCTTCTAATAATTGTACTGCTGCTGGTGGGGTTTTGATCACAAATTCAAAAGACTTGTCTTTGTAAACTGAGATCACCACAGGTAATACTTTACCCGGTTTATCCTGAGTTCTCGCATTGAACTGCTTACAGAACTCCATGATATTTACTCCAGCGGCACCTAAAGCGGGTCCAACCGGTGGCGAAGGATTCGCTGCACCTCCCCGAACTTGTAACTTAACTACTTTGTCTAGTTCTTTTGCCATTTTTAAATTTTTGTGGGCTTTACTTATTAGTTGGAAGCACTGTAAAGCACCGATCTATGTGTGTAACAATTATTATACTTTCTCTACTTGCATGTAGCTGAGTTCTAATGGTGTCTTTCTACCAAAAATCTTTACCATCACCTCCAGCTTACGCTTCTCTTCATTAATCTTCTCTATCGTTCCGTCGAAACCATTAAATGGTCCATCTATAACCTTAACAGTCTCTCCTGTAGTAAACGGAATTGCTATGTTCGCATCTGCCTGTAATGATAACTCATCAACTTTCCCTAACATTCTATTCACTTCCGAAGGCCTCAAAGGTACCGGGTCTCCCCCTTTTGTTTCACCGAGAAAACCAATTACATTGGTAATTGATTTAATGATGTGCGGAATCTCACCACTTAGGTTTGCCTTTATCATAATATAGCCCGGAAAATAAACTCGCTCTTTGTTTATTTTTTTGCCATTTCTGATCTGAACAACCTTTTCGGTAGGTACTAAAACCTCATCAACAAAGTCCTGTAGGTCAAGCCTGGAGATCTCATTTTCAATATAGTTTTTGATCTTGTTCTCCTGGCCGCTTACAGCTCTAACAACGTACCATTTTTTATTTCCGCTTGTTTCCGACATATATGGTTATCTTAAGAGTTCAAAGTAAACTTCTACAACTCTACTAAACACAGTATCTACCCCCCAAATAGCTAATGAAAACAGTATCGAAAACACTGCCACCATGATGGTCAGTCGCTGTGCCTCAGGCCATGCTGTCCATGAAACATGATTTTTCAATTCCTCAAAGGAATCTTTTACATATGATATTAATCCTGCCATTCTATTTTATCTAAATTTTGGGGTAAAATCAATTTTCACTGGTTGAGCCAGATCCCTATTACAAAGCTCAGGATCGGTTTCTCTACTCGTTCTATCTCATTTGCACGGGTTGAGAGACTCGAACTCCCGACACCTGGTTTTGGAGACCAGTGCTCTACCAACTGAGCTAAACCCGTAAATATAAATCAAGGCACTCCATAATTGGAGTACCTTAATTTATACTAATTCTTATAGTTTAGTCTAAAATTTCAGTTACCTGACCAGCACCTACTGTACGACCTCCTTCACGGATCGCAAAACGTAAACCAACGTTCATTGCAATAGGCTGAATAAGCTCTACGGTAATTGTCAAGTTATCACCAGGCATAACCATCTCAACTCCATCAGGTAAGACAATGTTACCAGTTACGTCAGTTGTACGTACATAGAACTGTGGACGGTAGTTGTTATGGAATGGTGTGTGACGACCACCTTCTTCTTTCTTAAGGATATAAACCTCAGCTTTAAATTTAGCATGCGGTGTTACAGAACCGGGCTTAACAATAACCATTCCTCTTGAGATCTGAGTTTTTTCAATACCTCTCAAAAGGATACCAGCATTATCCCCAGCTTCTCCCTGGTCAAGAATCTGACGGAACATCTCAATACCAGTAATGGTAGAGGTTAACTTTTCAGCTCCCATACCAATGATTTCTACAGGATCTCCAGTTTTAGCGACACCAGTTTCAATTCTACCGGTAGCAACTGTTCCACGCCCAGTAATTGAAAAAACGTCTTCAATTGGCATTAAGAAAGGCTTATCCTTATCTCTTTGTGGCTCTTCAATCCAAGTGTCAACAGCTTCCATTAGTTCTAATACAGTATCCACCCATTTTTGCTCACCATTTAGTGCGCCAAGAGCAGAACCGGCAATTACAGGACCATTGTCTCCGTCGTATTCATAAAAGTTCAAAAGGTCTCTTACTTCCATGTCAACAAGCTCTAATAGCTCCTCGTCATCAACCATGTCTACCTTGTTCAAGAACACAACAATTCTTGGAATTCCAACCTGACGTCCCAATAGAATGTGCTCACGAGTTTGTGGCATTGGGCCATCAGTTGCAGCAACCACAAGAATAGCGCCATCCATCTGGGCAGCACCTGTTACCATGTTCTTTACATAATCCGCGTGACCAGGACAGTCAACGTGCGCATAGTGACGATTTGCTGTTTGGTATTCTACGTGAGATGTATTAATTGTGATCCCTCTTTCTTTTTCCTCAGGTGCATTATCAATCTGATCGAAAGATCTTGCTTCAGAATATCCTGCATCAGCTAATACTTTTGTAATAGCAGCAGTTAAAGTTGTTTTACCATGATCTACGTGTCCAATAGTACCTATATTAAGGTGTGGTTTTGAACGATCGAAAGTTGCCTTTGCCATTTTTAATTTATTTTATCTTATTTAATATTAGTGTTTTCTTTAATAGAGCCAATGACGAGATTTGAACTCGTGACCTCTTCCTTACCAAGGAAACGCTCTACCCCTGAGCTACACCGGCGTAAAGTGTTTAGCCCTTACTTCCCAGTAATCTGAAAAGCAAGAATCCTGCCTTCGCAGGTTCCATTAGAACGAGAGACCTGGTTTACCCCGGCTTCGCTCGGTACAGGCTTCTCACCCTGCATACTCTAAAAACACCGTTCATTGCTGAAAGAACTTTCCAGAGTATATGCTTTTGAGCGGGAGACCGGGTTCGAACCGGCGACATTCAGCTTGGAAGGCTGACGCTCTACCAACTGAGCTACTCCCGCAATTA
>CAWZYX010000070.1:0-15352 GCA_963966315.1 uncultured Winogradskyella sp.
ATAATAGCCTTTCCTTTTTTGAGAATATCCGCGCCAATGATGCCATCAACGGGTTCGGCATTGTGGTTGACCAGCCCTTCGTTCACATGGGTGAGGTTAAACAGAATGAGGGCCACACGGTTCTTTTTCCATTTGCCAATCTTCATTTTATTGGAGGTGGATATTTTGGTCTGTAAGTTTGATGCTCCTGCTCCCACGGCTTTTATTTCAGAGTCCTTAACACTCAGGTTGAAGCGTTCGATGGCTTCAAATCCAACGCAGGAATTGGAGGCTCCGGTATCCAGTATGAATCTGCCTTTCACGCCGTTAATTGAGGCCCGGATCTCAAAATGCTTGGTACGGGTAAACTTCAGTTTTACCCGGGCATATCCTTTTTCTTCCAGAAAGGGGCTAAGTTCTGTCATCTGTCTTATTTAAAACAAAGATACTTATTTTATTATCTCTTACTTTTGCAGCATGATTATTACAGATACCCACACACACCTGTACCTCGAGGATTTCGAGCATGACCTTGATGAGGTGATGCAACGAGCAAAAGCCGAGGGAGTTGAGCGTTTCTTTCTGCCGGCCATAGACTCTGGCTATACGGCGGCCATGTTGCGACTCAAAGAACGGTATCCTGCTGAAGTACAGTTGATGGCTGGTTTGCACCCCACCCATGTGAAGGAGAACTACGAAGAAGAACTGGAGCACGTGAAACAATTGTTAACAACTGGAAACTACTGCGCAGTAGGCGAAATTGGTATCGATTTGTACTGGGACCAGTCTACTCTGGACATTCAGAAACAAGCCTTTAAAGCACAGATAAGGCTGGCCAGGCAGCACGGATTACCAATTGTCATTCATTGCAGAGAGGCTTTTGAACCCATATTTGAAGTGCTGGAAGAGGAAGCCGATGATCATCTGTTTGGAATTTTCCATTGTTTTACAGGTACCTATGAGGATGCATTGAGAGCTATTGGGCTGGGATTCAAGCTAGGAATAGGAGGAGTGGTCACTTTTAAAAATGGAAAGATCGACCAGTTTATAGGCCGCATTGGTCTTGAACATATTGTTCTGGAAACGGATGCCCCCTATCTGGCACCTGTGCCCTATCGTGGGAAACGCAATGAGAGTGCCTATATTAAACAGGTTCTTGAAAAGCTGTCCGACATTTACGGCCTTACCAAGTCAGAAATAGCGAGGCAAACAACAGCCAACTCCCTGGAAATATTTAAAGTCTGAGCCTCCATGAGCAAACCAAACATACTACTTATCTACACGGGCGGAACCATTGGAATGATCCGAAACCCTAAAACGGGAGCGCTGGCACCATTCGATTTTGAAACCATATCTGAACGTATTCCCGAATTACAGCTCCTTGACTGTCATATCCGAACCTATTCTCTGGAGGACCCCATAGACTCTTCCAACATGGAGCCCTCATACTGGGTGGAAATAGCTGAAATCATCGAATTTAACTATCACGCAACCTGTGGTTTTGTGGTTTTACATGGAAGTGATACCATGAGTTATTCGGCCTCTGCCTTATCTTTTATGCTGCAAAACCTTCAAAAGCCCGTGATATTTACAGGTTCTCAGTTGCCTATAGGTGATCTGCGAACCGACGCCAAAGAAAACCTCATCACCTCCATTCATCTGGCGTCCTTAAAAAAGAATGGGGTAAGCTGCATTCAGGAAGTGGGTCTGTACTTTGAATACAAACTGTATCGAGGGAATCGCACGACCAAGGTCAATGCCGATCATTTTGAGGCCTTTGACTCCCCAAATTATCCAACCCTGGCCGAATCTGGGGTGAAACTAAAGATCCATCACGAAGCATTGCTGAAGCCAGCGGAGGGGATGGATTTTAAGATCCATAAACAGCTAGAAACCAACATTGGGGTGCTTAAACTCTTCCCGGGTATTTCAAGGCCCATATTGCAAGCCGTGCTGCGCAGTAGGTTGATCAAGGGTCTTATTATTGAAACCTATGGAGCTGGTAATGCCACTACTGCTGATTGGTTTCTTCATATGCTCGAGCAAGCCATTGAAGGAGGTCTGCACATTGTTAATGTTACCCAGTGTAACGGAGGTAGCGTTCGTATGGGACAGTACGAATCTAGTGTTCGGCTTAAGGAGATCGGAGTTATTTCGGGAGGGGACATGACCACCGAAGCAGCTGTGACCAAGCTCATGTATCTTTTAGGTCAGAACGTTCCTAAACAGCAATTTAAAGAGTGCTTTGAGACCCCGATACGTGGGGAAATATCCCAAAATTAACGCACTAAATTTTAGTGTTTGAAGTTTTTTTTGTTATTTGCCGGCCTGTAATTTTTAGGACTACAGAGAGGTGGCCGAGTGGTCGAAGGCGCACGCCTGGAAAGTGTGTATACGCCAAAAGCGTATCGAGGGTTCGAATCCCTTCCTCTCTGCTCATGTTTTCTAATCGAGTTACAACTTTTTTTTTATCTTTAACACTTTAACTAATAAATTAAGATTAAGAACAATGAAAAGATTTTTTTCTATCCTAGCTTTGTCTGTTTTCATGGCTATTGGAACCGTTAATGCTAACGCAATGACAACAGTTTCGGCAACGGCTGACGTTGTTACAATGACTCAAGATGATGATGCATCAGGAGATGTGAGCTTTCATCAGGAACTAAAGAAACGTTTTATTGAGGGTGGCCCGGGCTTTATGGGTATTGTATTGCTATGTTTAATTCTCGGTCTGGCCATAGCTATTGAGAGAATTATCTTTTTAAACCTATCTACAACCAACACAAAAAAGTTAACTCAGAATGTAGAAGACGCGCTTTCTTCAGGCGGAATTGAAGCTGCTAAAGAAGTGTGCAGAAATACCAAGGGGCCTGTTGCCTCTATTTTTTACCAGGGACTGGACAGAGCCGATGAGGACATTGACGCTGCTGAAAAGGCGGTTGTTGCCTACGGAGGAGTTCAAATGGGTCAGCTGGAGAAAAATGTTTCATGGATCTCCTTATTTATCGCACTGGCACCAATGCTTGGGTTCATGGGTACAGTAATTGGTATGATCCAGGCCTTCGATAAAATTGAGGCGGCCGGAGATATGCAGCCGTCACTCGTAGCTGGAGGTATTAAAGTAGCACTTCTTACTACGGTTTTCGGTCTTATTGTGGCTATCATTCTTCAGATCTTTTACAACTATATCATCGCTAAGATCGACAGTATTGTAAACGATATGGAAGATGCATCCATAACACTTATGGATCTGCTGGTTAGACACAAGAAATAATAAGACTTAATAACACAGGTTATGACAATACAAAAAATATCAAAAATATTTGTAGGTATTCTCGGCGTACTTGGTGTGATCTTTCTGGTAAGAATTATTTCTGCCGGTGATGAAGCCATCAAGTCGGGTGAGGAAGCAAGTCTTGTAGACCCAATGACCTACATTGCTTACATTACCCTGGGGCTTGCTCTGGTGTTTGTTCTTTTCTTTGTACTGAAGAATTTGTTCACTAACACCAAATCATTAAAGAGTACCCTGATCGGAGTTGGTGCGTTCGCTGTAGTGCTTATCATTTCATATGTGGCCGCTGCAGGCGACCCAATGCAGTATAAGCTTCAAGAGGGGATAGCTACCGAAGCACAGTCACAAATGGTAGGAGCGGGGCTCATTGCCTTTTATATCTTATTAGCTGTTGCCGCCATCTCTATGATTTTCTCGGGTGTTAAGAAAGTAATTAGTAAATAATAACTAACAGAACTATGGCAAAAAGAGCAGCACCAGAGGTAAACGCAGGATCCATGGCTGACATCGCCTTCTTACTGCTTATCTTCTTTCTGGTTACTACAACCATTGAAAAGGATAAGGGTATTTTAAGAAGTTTGCCGCCTATTGATGATTCTAAGGTAGACCCTCCAATTATAAAACAAAAGAATCTTTTTACGGTTCTTCTGAACCGTAGAGATCAACTGCTTGTTGAGGAGGAAGAAATGGATATAAAAGACCTTAGACAGGCAGCCATTGACTTTTTAGATAATGGAGGAGGCGAAGATCCAGAAAAAGGACCGTGTACTTATTGTCAAGGCAAAAAAGACCCAGCCTCCTCGGATCATCCTAATAAGGCCATTATCTCTTTAAAGCACGACCGTGAGACGACCTATGGCCGGTATATTGAAGTACAGAATGAACTTGTAGCTGCATATAACTTCCTCAGGAATCGTGAAGCAGAGCGCTTGTTCAACAGATCATACCAATCGATGTTAGACGAGAAAGCGCGCAATCAGTTTTCTCCGGATGAGAAGCTTAATGACCAAATTGAACGGATCAAGGATTTATATCCAATGAAGTTATCTGAAGCGGAACCAACAAATAATTAATCCTATACTTATGTCTAAGTTTAAAAATAAAAAGAAAGGGGACCTTCCGGCGATATCCACAGCTTCCTTACCGGACATCGTATTTATGCTTCTGTTCTTTTTCATGGTAGCAACTGTGATGCGAGATAACAGTCTCAAAATCCAGAACATTCTGCCATCAGCCGATCAGGTTGAAAAGCTGGAGAAAGACAGAACGATGTTCATTTACGCTGGTAAGCCAAGCGAACAATACAAGCAGTTTGGTACAGAAGCACGTATTCAGATCAATGATGCTTTTGCGGGTATACCCGACATTCAGCCGGCTGTGTTTGAGTTTATAGCAGGTACCCGTGAAGAACTTAAAGATAAAATAGTGGTTGGTCTTAAGGTTGATAAAAGTACCAATGCTGGTTTGGTTTCGGACATCAAGCAGGAACTGCGCGAAGCCAATGCGTTAAAAGTGATGTACATCACCAACCAAAGGCAGCAAGAATAGCATAATCTTAATTTAATTAAAAGCGCTGTGTTTCCAAAACATAGCGCTTTTTTTGTAGTTTTAACTTTATGCGACACCTGCTTTTTCTGATCGTTACAATTGTATTCCCTTCATTCGTTTTTTCCCAGGAGAAGGAAAAAGAGGACACCCCAAGAGTGGTGGATTCGCTCTACCGCGAAGATCAGTTTTATGCCTCGTTTACCTATAATGCCCTCGCCAATTTGGATCCGGGAGTAAATCAGAGTGGGTTTTCAACGGGCTACCATCTGGGGTTTATAAGAGATATGCCTTTGAACGAGCGCAGAAATGTTGCCATCGGTCTTGGCATAGGCCTATCCTCCAATTCTTATAACCAGAACATTATCATCAGTGAAACGCAGAATGGTTATTCTTATGACCTTATAGAGGGAGATGTGAACGTGACAAAAAACAAGTTTACCACTTATCTTATCGATATTCCTCTGGAGTTCAGATGGCGTACCTCAAGGCCAACGGTCAATCGTTTTTGGCGAGTCTATCCCGGATTTAAGTTCAGTTATCTCGTCTATAATTCAACCAAGACACGAAGTGATCAGGGCAATATCAATTTATCAAATGTATCCGATTTTAACGACCTGCAGTATGCCCTCACCTTAAGTGTGGGATATGGCGACTGGAATTTTCATTTTTACTATGCCTTAAACCCTATTTTCAGCAACAGTGCACAGCTCAATGGGCAAGCCCTGGACATTTCTGCTATGAAAATTGGGATCATGTTTTACATTTTATAGCCAGAACTGCAGTAAAATAAGCTGTGGGAAAAGTCCGGTGAAGACTCCTATGATCAACTCTGAATTGTTGTGTGCCTTTAAATGTAATCTGGAAGTGGCAATGGCTCCCAGAATAACCATCATCAGTGCAATGGTGCCGTTGATGTTGATTTTGAAATGAATTCCAATGGCCACAGCAAACATGAAGAAACCCGAGGCTGCGATCATATGAATACTGGCTTTAACCTTGAAAACAGCCAGTATAAAACAGGCTAATGAGGAGCATAGAATTCCCACAAAGAAAAAATACAACTCGGGAATATCGTTAGGGGGAAAAACACGCCAGATAATGAGTACGGTGATCACACAATTGAGAAACAAAGGAATGAGGCGTTCTTTTGTAGAACGCAGGTAAATACTGTCTACCTTATTGATGGTTTTTAGCAGAAAAAACAGAAGGATGGGTAAAATAAAAGTGAGGATAACCGTTGAAAAGAGCTTGGAATAAATAATATTGTAAGGGACAAACCTCGGTGTTTTGGAGAAATAAAAAATAACTCCAAGTAGCGGCATGATCAGTGGGTGAAAAACAAAGGAGATACTCTTTAGTATGAAATGGGCCATCGTCAGATCTTTTTTCGTAGACGGGCCACCGGAATGTCTAACTGTTCTCGATACTTGGCCACAGTCCTTCTGGCAATAGGATATCCCTTCTCTTTGAGCATGGAGGCCAGCTTATCGTCTGTAAGTGGCTTCTTTTTATCCTCATCCGCTATTATGGATTTAAGGATGGTTTTTATTTCCCGCGTTGACACTTCTTCCCCTTCTACATTGGTCATGGACTCTGAGAAGAAGTCCTTGATGAGCTTGGTGCCATAAGGGGTGTCTACGTATTTGCTGTTAGCCACCCTTGAAACCGTGGAAACGTCCATGCCAATCTGATCCGCTATATCTTTAAGAATCATTGGTCGGAGCTGTCGCTCATCTCCAGTTAGAAAATAATCTTTCTGATAGTTCATAATGGCGCTCATGGTCACATATAAGGTCTGTTGCCGTTGTTTAACGGCCTCAATAAACCACTTGGCTGCATCGAGTTTCTGTTTAATGAACAGTACTGCTTCCTTCTGTGATTGACTCTTATCCTTAGATTCCTTATAGCCTTGAAGCATGTTATTGTAAGCCCTGGAAACGTGAAGTTCGGGTGCGTTCCTACCATTAAGGGTTAATTCCAGCTCTCCATCCACAATGCGGATCGCAAAATCCGGTACAACATGTTCAACAATTCTGTTATTACTGGAATAGGAGCCCCCGGGTTTAGGGTTTAAGCGTTCTATTTCCTCTATGGCATCTCTCAGTTCATCTTCGGTTACCCCGAATTTCTGAGTCAGACGTTCATAGTGCTTCTTGATAAAACTGTCAAAAGCTTCGTCGATAATCTTACATGCCAGTTGAGTACTTGTGTTCTGCTCTTTACGATGAAGTTGAATACTCAGGCACTCCTGTAGATTTCTGGCCCCTACACCTGCAGGATCTAACTTATGGACTACCTCCAGTACTTTTTCCACGACGTCTTCGGTGGTATAGATATTCTGAGTAAAAGCCAAATCGTCAGTGATATCACTTATCGAACGTCTGATGTAACCGCTGTCGTCGACGCTTCCTACCAGAAAATCGGCAATGGCAGATTCCTCTTCGTCCAGCCTGAAGGTGCGTAGCTGAGACCTTAGATACTCTGTGAAGGACACTCCCGAAGCATATGGAACAGATTTTTCGTCATCATCGGCACTGTAGTTACTGACCTGGGTGCGGTATTCAGGGATTTCATCATCACTTAAATACTCGTCTACATTAATGTCTTCCGCATCAATGTGCTCGTTATCATCCATGAGGTCTTCTGAATTGTCGAACTCATCCATAACATCCGATTCGGATGTTTCTTTTCCTGTATCCAGAGCCGGGTTTTCTTCCAATTCCTGCTTTAGTCTCTGCTCGAAGGCCTGGGTGGGCAACTGGATCAATTTCATCAATTGAATCTGCTGCGGTGATAACTTTTGAGAGAGTTTAAACTGTAGGTATTGTTTGAGCATTTACTTTTTAAAACAGGATATTTAAATTAACAAAAACAAATCTACAAGGACAACTAATTTGGATTCTTTTAGGTTTCGCTTGCTTTAGAATTCTGCGTTCTGCGGTGTTCGCGGGTAAGGAATGACATCTCTGATATTGGTCATCCCGGTTACAAACATCACCAAACGTTCAAAGCCTAGCCCAAATCCGGAGTGCACTGCTGTACCGTACTTTCTGAGGTCCAGGTACCACCAGAGTTCCTCTTCGGGAATGTTTAATTCGGCCATTTTAGCCTGCAGTACCTCCAGACGTTCTTCCCTCTGAGAACCTCCCACAATTTCACCGATTCCCGGGAAGAGAATATCCATGGCCCGTACTGTTTTTTCGTCCTCATTGAGTCGCATATAAAAGGCTTTGATGTTGGCAGGATAATCGAAGAGAATCACCGGGCATTTGAAGTGTTTTTCAACCAGAAAACGCTCGTGTTCGCTCTGCAGATCGGCACCCCACTCGTCAATTATGTACTTGAACTTTTTCTTTTTGTTGGGTTTAGAATTTTTTAGAATGTCAATGGCCTCAGTGTAGGTAACCCTCTTAAAATGATTGTCCGTAACGAAATGAAGTTTTTCGATCAGGCGCATATCGCTTCGCTCGTTTTGCGGCTTAGTCTTTTCTTCATTGAATAGACGCTGGTCAAGGAATTCAAGATCTTCCCTGTTGTTTTCAAGTACGTACTGGATCACATTTTTCATAAAATCTTCAGCGAGGTCCATGTTACCATCCAGATCCATAAATGCCACCTCGGGTTCGATCATCCAAAATTCTGCCAGGTGTCGCGAGGTGTTGGAATTTTCAGCCCTAAAGGTAGGCCCAAAGGTATAGACCTTCCCAAGGGACATGGCATAGGTCTCTGCTTCTAGTTGTCCTGATACCGTGAGGTTGGTTTCCTTGCCAAAGAAGTCCTGACTGTAGTCCACCTCCCCATTTTTATCAAGCGGAGGATTTTTGGGATCGAGATTACTGACCCGAAACATTTCACCGGCCCCTTCGGCATCGCTACCTGTAATGATAGGAGTGTGCATGTTGTAGAAGCCATTTTCAGTAAAGTACTTGTGCACCGCGAAGGAAAGTGCTGATCGCAGACGCATCACGGCGCTAAAGGTATTGGTTCTTGTGCGCAGGTGAGCCTGCTCTCTTAAAAATTCAAAAGAGTGTTTTTTGGGTTGTATGGGATAGGTCTCAGCATCAGAATCGCCTAAGATCTCAAGGCGTTCCACCTTTATTTCAACAGATTGGCCTTTCCCCTGACTTTCTACCAATTCTCCGAAAATACTCAAGGCCGCCCCTGTTGTAATCCTTTTTAAAAAGGATTCTTCATAGTTTTCGAAATCAACTACACATTGTATGTTTTGTAAGGTAGATCCATCGTTTAAAGCAATAAAGCGATTGGCTCTGAATGTTCGCACCCAGCCTTTAACAGACACATTCTGTAATCCCGGTTGCTGGTTTAAAATACTGGCGATAGAAGAGGTGTTCATTTAATTACGGTTTTTATCTTCGGATTTGTTATTACGACCTGATTTGTGTTTTGTTTTTTCCTCAGGAATGATATCAATTGCTGGTTTTCTGAGTACTTCCTTATTTGCAATGCTTCGTTCCAGTGATAGTAAAAGGGAAGGAAGGAGAAGCAAATTGGAGAGCATGGCAAATAAGAGGGTCACTGAAACCAGCGCTCCCAGTGCTACTGTTCCCCCAAAACTGGAAATGGTGAATACCGAGAACCCAAAGAACAGTACAATAGACGTATAAAACATGCTAACTCCTGTTTCGCGAAGTGCAGCATATACCGATTTTCGAATTTTCCAGTGGTTGGCTTGTAACTCCTGACGGTATTTGGCCAAAAAATGGATGGTATCATCTACCGAAATACCAAAAGCAATACTGAATACCAGAATCGTAGAGGGTTTAATGGGCACCCCAACATAACCCATAAGACCTGCAGTAACAAGAAGAGGTAAAAGGTTGGGAACCAGAGAAACAATAATCATCCTAAAGGAACGAAACATGTAAGCCATGAATAAAGAAATAAGAATGATGGCCAGAGATAATGAAATCACCAGGTTTCTCACCAGATATTTTGTACCCTTTTGAAAAACCAGCGCTTTCCCCGTGAGGAATACGCTAAAGCGTTCTTCGGGAAACAGTCTGGAGACTTTGTTCTGGAGGTCTTCCTCAATCCGTTCCATGCGGTCGGTTTCAATGTCCTTCATAAAGGTTGTAATTCTGGCATAGCGACCCGTACTGTCCACAAAACTCTTGAGTAAATTGGCATTTGAACCTGAGTTTTTAACATAGGACATGATAAAATTATTCTCCTGACTGGTCGGAAGCTGATAATACCTGGGATTGCCGTTGTAGTATGCCTGCTTAGAATACTTGGCGAGGCCAACAATTGAAACCGGTTGGGATAATTCCGGGATCTCCTGAATGAGTTCTTCCAGCTCGTTCATCCGTTTAAGTGTACTTAATTTGGAGACCCCTTTTTTTCGTTTGGTATCGATCATAATTTCAAGGGGCATGATCCCGTTAAATTCCTCCTCAAAAAAGCGAATGTCTTTAAAAAATGCTGCCCGTTTCGGCATATCTTCAATTAAACTTCCTGAAATACGGATCTGGTTGATTCCGATCATACTTAGAATGATGAGGACCAGAGCTGTCACATAGATGGTGATCTTTCTGTGTTTTACCATACGCTCCATCCAATTGACGAAACCTCCAATCCATCGTTTATTCAGATGCTCGAGGTGACGATCTTTTGGAAAGGGAAGAAAGGTATAAATGATGGGGATGATTAAAAGACAAAGGATAAATATGGCAAGGATACTGAGGGAGGCCACGATACCAAATTCCTTCAATAATTTACTTTCGGTGAGAATAAAGGTTGCAAAACCAGATGCGGTGGTGACATTGGTCATGAGGGTGGCATTTCCAATTTTAGTGATAACCCGCTGCAGGGATTTCACCTTATTTCCGTGCGACTTCACCTCATGCTGGTATTTGTTAATGAGGAAAATGCAGTTTGGGATACCAATAACGATGATAAGAGGTGGTATAAGTGCAGTGAGCACCGTGATCTCATATCGCAGAAGCCCAAGGATACCAAAGGTCCACATAACCCCTATCAATACCACTATCAGGGAGATAAAGGTGGCTCTAAAAGACCTGAAAAACATGAAAAAGATCAGTGAGGTGACCAGAAGGGCAGCTGTGATGAACAAGCCAATTTCGTCAATGATGCTCTTGGAGTTAAGGGTACGAATGTAAGGCATCCCCGAAACGCGCACATCGAGGTCTGTGGCCTCTTCGAAGGTATTGATTTTATCCTGTAGTATCTCGATGATAAAGTCCTTACGGGCGGCGGAATTAACAATTTCTTTTTTTAGAGAAATAAGAGACCGCAGTGTTTTGGTCTCTTTGTTGTACAGGAAATTATTGTAAAAGGGAAACTGCTCAAATAATTCTTTTTCCAGAGCAGTAAGCTGTTTCTTCGATTGAATGGAGTCTTTGATGAAGGGACGCAGATCAAACTTTTTTTCTTTAGTGTTCTTTACAAGTTTCTGAAGGTCTTTAATAGAGACTACAGCCTCCACCTCTTCATATGACTTAAAGGAATCTGATAGGGCGTTCCAGGCATTAAATTTTTCCAATGTATAAACAGAAGGGTCTTTAACCCCTAAAACGATTAAGTTACCTTCCTCACCAAAGATGGACAAGAACTCATTGTACTCCTGATTAACAATGTGGTCGTCGGGTAATAAATTTGCTTCTGTGTAGGTGAACCGCATGTGCTTCCACTGCATCCCAAAAAAAACAGTGGCTGCAACGATGGCAAGAAGAATAGCGATCTTATTTCGAAGAATTAGCCTTGCGACTGCTTCCCAGAATCCAGTAGTAAGGAGTTTGAACATACCCTGTTTAAATCAGCGGCAAAGGTAGGAAAAAGCAAAGTATTTAAAGGGCTCTTAACCATATATTCACGTTCTCAGAAGGAAATATTAAAAGTGAATTTAAACGCGAAATTGTCTTCCCATACAGGCAGATGATATCCACCGTATCGATAAGCAAAACTCAGACCAAAGCCAAAGAGTAATTTGTTGATTTCAAAACCGGATTCTGAGTACAATTTATCCAGCGTATTAAAGCTAATCTGCCGATGTCTTTCAATATTGCTCATGTTTCCTAAGGCGTGTCGAGTGATCAAAACTAATTGTGGTTTGAACCACTCCGAAAACTCAAAGGGCTTTACAAAGTATTTGTATTGAAAAGTGGCAAAGCGGTCACTGAAGAATTCGTTAAAAAACATGGTTTCAAAACTGTTCAGACCAGCAATGGAAAAGCGTTGCAAGATGGTTTCCTTGTTGATGTTGTTGGGATAGGTATGGTAGAGATTCACCAGTGGTGCATCGCCAATAGCCATTCCACCGACCAATGTAAAACGCGAAACCGATGTGTTCTGGTGCACCCACTGATAGACAGTTCTAAAATCGATTTTGGTGAAATTGAAATCGCCTTTAAACAGGTCTTCAAAACTCTGAGTGCCCTGTAGTGTGAATTTGGGATACCCATCTTTGATTTCGTTGAGACGTTTACCCTGGTATTGAAAAACACTAAACGGCGACCATTGGAGGCTTAACTTGAATAAGCTCTGGTTGAATCGTGTAAATACTTCATCGTTTATCACATAACTGTAGGCATACGTTGGGTCCACGTTGCTTATGGAAAAGCGAGCCTCACTAAGCAGGTGATTAGTGATCTTGTGTTCAATGGAAAAGGCATGGGTGATGTGTCTGTGGAACAGGTCTATGTTTAACAAGCGCGGCTCAAAAAAGGAGAAAAAACGCTTGTCAGTTAAAAAGGTAGAGCTTCCAGTTTCGGTGAGGTCGTTGGTGTAGCTGTAGTTCAGCCAGGAGTTTGAGTTGATGGCTCCAAGCCGTAATCCTCCACCAATACTGTATTTGGATGCCTTATCTACAAAACCAAAGGCAAAATAACCGTTGGCCCTGAACCGTTTGGAAAACTCATCGGTAGTTATTCCACCGATGCCGGTTCGAATACCTTCATACTGGTTGAGTTTGATCAATGACCTGAGATCGATCTTAAAGTATTTTGTTGGAAAGTAGCCTACACCAATATTACTTAAAAACTCTACTTTTTTAAGCGAATCATTAAAAATGGTCCGCTTTTCCTTTTGATTGGAAATGGGTTGTTGAGCCTTTATCTGTGTTGAGAAAGAACAAAGAAGAACAACACAAATGACTCTTAGCATTAAGTATAATCGTTAAAAACTGAAAGTTAATGAAAGGGAGCTATGACTAAACGGTCATGATCTCCTTTTCCTTAACATCTAAAATGGAATCAATTTTCTTAACGTAGGCATCCGTCATTTCCTGAATATCAATTTCGGCATTTGCTTGGAGGTCTTCGGAGGCATCTGACTTTTTAATCTCGTGGTTGGCCTCTTTACGGGCATTGCGCACACCAATTTTAGCTTCTTCGGCCTCTCCCTTTGCTTGCTTGGCTAATTCTTTTCGTCGTTCCTCGGTGAGCGGCGGCACATTAATAATGATGGATTCGCCGTTGTTCATGGGATTGAATCCCAGATTAGCAATCATAATACTGCGTTCAATTTCTTGCAGCATAGACTTTTCCCATGGCTGAACTGAGATGGTACGACCATCTGGAGTGTTGACATTGGCCACCTGGTTCAAGGGGGTCTGAGACCCGTAGTATTCCACCATAACACTTCCAAGCATTGCCGGACTAGCCTTTCCCGCTCTAATGTTTACTAATTGTTTTTCAAGATGGCTTATGGCCTTATCCATAGCCTCTTTGGCAGTGTCTAAAATAAATTGAATCTCTTCTTCCATAATGTCAATTCGTTAAAGGTCTACAGTGGTACCTATTTTTTCACCTGAAATGAGCTTTAAAAGATTTCCTTTTTTGTTCATATCAAATACAATAATAGGCAATTTGTTTTCCTGACTCAAGGTAAAAGCAGTCGTGTCCATTACTTTTAACCCTTTATTAAGAACTTCTTCAAATGTAATATGATCAAATTTAATGGCAGACTCATCCTTCTCCGGATCGGCAGTGTAGATGCCATCAACCCGAGTCCCTTTTAAAATTGCGTCAGCCTCAATTTCAATGGCGCGCAACACTGCGGCCGAATCTGTAGTAAAGTAGGGGTTACCTGTACCGCCTCCAAAAATAACCACGCGACCTTTCTCCAGGTGTCTTATGGCTTTTCTTCTGATGAAGGGCTCGGCAACTTCATTGATTTTAATAGCTGTTTGAAGTCTGGTAGGCAGTCCGGCATCTTCAAGAGCACCTTGTAATGCCAGTCCGTTGATAACCGTTGCAAGCATACCCATATGATCTCCCTGTACGCGGTCTATACCGTTGCTGGCTCCGGCTACCCCTCTGAAAATATTGCCACCTCCAATGACAATGGCCACTTCAATTCCTCTATCGACGATCTCCTTTATATCCTGAGCATATTCAGCTAATCGTTCGGGGTCAATGCCGTAATTGCGCTTGCCCATAAGGGCCTCTCCTGAAAGCTTTAAGAGTATTCTTTTAAATTTCATAGACCGTCTTTCTGAGGTTACATCTGGAATTTGAAGTTTAGCAAAGCTAAACAATTATTCAATATTTTTAAAGGGGAAAACATACCAATAAAAAACCCTTTCAGAACTGAAAGGGTTTTTTATTGGTATGTTCTTTGTACTAACCAAGAGCCACGCGTTTGTATGCAGTAACGCTAACGTCACCAATGGTTTTTACATATTCCTGAACGCTTACTTTACTGTCTTTAATAAAGGTTTGGTTCACTAAGGTATTGTCTTTGAAAAAGCGCTTAAGTTTACCTTTAGCGATGTTATCTAACATAGCCTCTGGTTTTCCTTCCTGACGCAACTGATCCTTTGCAATCTCTATCTCTTTTTCAACAACTTCGGCATCTACATCGGCTTCGTCCAATGCAATAGGATTCATGGCAGCCACCTGCATGGCGACATCCTTGGCAACAACATCAGCACCATCAACACTATCAGATAAACCAACAAGCGTTGCTATTTTGTTCCCTGCGTGAATGTAGGAGCCAACAAAAGGAGCCTCAATTTTTTCAAAAGCATTGATGTCTAGTTTTTCACCGATCACACCGGTTTGCTCGATTAACTTATCGGCTACGGTCATCCCGTTGAAATCTGCCGCCAAAAATTCTTCCTTTGAGTTGTAGTTAAGAGCAAGTTCAGCCAGGTCCTGAGCAAGTTGGACAAAGTTTTCGTTTTTTCCAACAAAGTCAGTTTCACAACCCAATACGATGGAGACACCAACTGTGTTTTCATCGTTCACTTTAGAGATTGCAGCACCTTCGGTAGATTCTCTGTCTGCTCTCTTAGCAGCTACTTTTTGTCCTTTTTTACGAAGGATTTCAATGGCCTTATCAAAATCACCATTGGCTTCTACAAGTGCTTTTTTACAATCCATCATACCAGCTCCTGTAGCTTTTCTTAGTTTGTTTACTTCAGCTGCTGTGATCTTTACTGTATTTTCCATTTGATATGTCTTTATAGCTCTGTAAAGCTATTGCGATTAAAAATTTATTCTTCTTCCTGAGTTGAAGCTACAGCCACTTTAGCCTTAGCTTCTGTTT
>CAWZYX010000071.1:0-15336 GCA_963966315.1 uncultured Winogradskyella sp.
TTCTTGAGCTTTCGTCTGATCTCGTATCTAATCAAAATAATGGTGAGCTTGAGTTTGCCTACAATTCTCCCTTTGCACCAGAATTTAAGGCTTTTTCATTTGAGAATGAAGTGGGAGATCTGGAGGTGGTGGAGACCTCTTTTGGCTTCCATATCATTGAAATTTTGGATCAATCGAAGTTTAGTCCTACCGTAAAAGTAGCAACCCTGTCAAGAGAAATAGAACCTTCTGAAGAAACCATTGATGAGGTTTTTAATGCTGTATCTAAGTTTGAGATTGCTCTGGAGAATCAAGATTTTGAGAATCTAGCAACCAGCTCCGAAAAACAAGTAAAGCTAGCTTCCTTTCAGGAACTTGATGAAAATATTCCCGGATTGGGTAGTCAGAGACAAGTAGTGAGGTGGGCTTTTGATCAGGAGACTAAGGTTGGCGATTACAAGCGATTTTCTATATCAGGCGTTGGTTTTATTGTTGTAAAATTAGGAGTCATAAATAAGGCCGGATTAATGAGCGTAGAGGACGCAACTACTCCTGTTTTAGCAAAGATTAGAAAAGAGAAAAAGGCACAGATTATAAAAGGAAAAATTACAGGATCTACTTTGAGTGAGATCGCTAATAATCAGGGGCAGACGGTAAGAACGGCCTCGGCTATTTCTTTAAAGAGCACCACCTTATCCGGTGCCGGTGTAGAACCCAAAGTAGTAGGATCAGCGTTTGGATTGGCTGAAGGAGCGATGTCAAAACCAATAATTGGTGATAAAGGTATCTATCTTCTCCAAGTGACAAAAATCAATGATGTTGAGGAGTTAGACAATTATGCGGCCATTGCAAACAGGCTTTCGAATAGCATCAAGTCAACCGTCAACACCAAAGTGTTTACGGCTTTGGAAAATGCGGCAGAGATTGAAGATAACCGTGCTAAAACGGTATATTAACAAAAGATCGTTACAAAAAGTTGACAAACGCTCTGCACATTGCAGAGCGTTTTTTATGCGATCATCTCCTCAAAAGAAAGAATAGTCGAGTACCCCTTTTGTCGGAAGTACTTCCTTGGATCCTCTGCAGAACAGGCCATAATAAAGTCTCCGCCCCAGGCTCCCAGATTTTTGATGCTACCATTAAAATCCTGAAAGAGGGATTCTGCAGGAGTTTTCATGTCAATCAGTTCCTTAATAATTCGATTGTGAAGGTTTATTAGCGATTGGAACTCCAATAGTGACGGCTGACCTAATAAAGCTTCAGTAACCTTGTTGAGTTCATCAATATGTCGTGGGGTTAGTTTGTTTTTATCCCGGTAATTAAAAATACCTTTTCGGCTGTTCTGTTTTCTGTTGAGATAGACAAAATAAATATGCTCTTTAAAGGGCCAATTTAGCTGAACAGATTCGATACGAGGCGCGCTATCAGTTTTTTGGTACACCAGAGGACTGGACTGCTGGGCGCAGGCAATGTCATAACCACTTCCACCAAAGGTTTGCTCCTGTAATTCAAATGCATTTACAGAAAGCCATTGAGCGATATTATTCACTAGGGTAGAGGAGCTACCTAGTCCCCAGTTACGGTTAAATTCCAGCTGTGCCATTACAGAAAGACCAGACCAATTGAATGGGGCCGCCTTCAAATGGGAAGCAACCCCCAGAACCTCCCTTAGTTTTCGAGCCACTTTGTCGTCATTGCTCTCTTTTATGATAAGATTTGAGCCCTCAGAAGCGAAAACTGCCTGAAACCAGATACTGCCATCATGGTCATAACTTATCCATTCAAAATCTTCTTCAGGTGTTTTTGAAACGCTTAGCTTCTGACCCAACCTTGTAGGTAGTGCCAGGGCTTTGGCACCATCCAGTACAGCGTATTCTGAAGTAATAAGAAGCTTTCCGTGGCTGTAGAAATCAAGCATTTGCCCGTATGAGATTAAGCTGTTCTACGACTTCACTATGCGACACCACGTGCGTTTTAAAGTATTCGATCAAAACGTTTTTCTCCTCAACTGTTGCCTCAAACTGATTCAGGATATTGAGTAAGTGCATTTTCATATGACCTTGCTGAATACCTGTGGTGGTCAAAGACTTAAGAGCAGCGAAATTCTGTGCCAGACCGGCAACTGCGACAATTTGCATGAGGTCTCTGGCAGAGGGATCTTTGAGCAGATGCATGCAAAACTTGACCAGTGGATGTAATTTGGTAAGACCCCCCACAGTACCGAGGGCAAGTGGTAGTTCTATCCAGAAATTAAAGGACCCCTTATCAATGCTGCAATGAGTAAGACTGGTATATTGGCCATCTTTTGAGGCGTAGGCGTGAACACCTGCCTCAATAGCTCTAAAATCATTTCCTGTGGCCAGGACCACAGCATCAATACCATTCATAATTCCCTTGTTGTGCGTGACAGCACGGTATGGCTCCACACAGGCAATGTCAACAGCCCTTTTGAATTTTTTCGCGAACAGATGGGGGTTTGAAATATCCTTGCTTTTCAGATCCTCTATGGGACAGGAAACCTCTGCTCGGACCAGGCAATCTGGAACGTAATTTGAGAGAATGCTCATGACCACTTCAATGGATTCAAGATCATCATCTTTATCAGGGTAATTTTGAACTTCAGATTGAAAAGTACTTGCAAATTGTTCCAGGCATGAATTGATAAAATTAGCTCCCATGGCATCCAGGGTTTCAAAAGTAGCATGAAGCTGAAAGTACTGAGACAGATCTTCTGACTTATTTTTTAATTCAATATTAGTAATACCACCACCACGAGCTTGCATATTTTTGGTGATCGGAGCACAATCTGCAAAAAGCCTGGGTTTCACCCATTGAAAATAGGACTGTAGCTTTTTAAAATCACCAGGGTATAAGAAATGAACCTGACCAATTTTTTCAGTTGCAAGAACTCTGGTTTTAAAGCCCCCGCGCTCCAGCCAAAATTTTGCTGACTTACTCGCAGCAGCCACAACCGAACTTTCCTCGATGGCCATAGGAACGGTATACAAGGTATTGTTGATTAAAAAATTTGGTGCTACTCCCAGAGGTAAATAAAAATTGGTGATGGTGTTTTCAATAAATTCATCGTGGAGTTTTTGAAGTTTCTCGTCTGAATTCCAATATTTGGAAATAAGGGATCGAGCATCCGATTGGTCTTTAAAATACTCCTTCAGGATCCAGTCGATTTTTTCAGATTTGGTCAATTTCGAAAATCCGGCAATAGGGCGTTCCATAGGCTGTGTCTCTTTAAATGGCAAAGATACAGCTATTGTTAATAAGGGGTGTTATTCAGGTTTTAGAACTGCGGATAATCTGTTAATATTAAAGGAAAATTCCATAATTTTTAGTAAACTTGGCTGGATTTAGCAAATTGTGACTTCATGAACGTAAAATACCTGCTAGCCTTTTCAGGCATTCTTTTTATTTCCTTCGTTTCAGCCCAGCAAAAAAACATAACTCTCCAGGATATCTGGGGAGGAACCTTCAGAACAGAGCGAATGCAATCTTTGCATTCGATGAACAATGGTCAGCAGTATTCTGTATTAAACTTTGACCGTTCTGCCGCGAGCTCATCTATTGATCTTTATGATTATGAAACCCTCGAAAAGATAAAAACCCTCCTGTCTTCTAAAGACCTTGCTACCATTCCTTATTTTATAGATTACACCTTCAGTGAGGATGAGAGCAAAGTATTGATTACCACCAAATCCCAACCGATCTTTCGTCGATCAACACTGGGAGAATATTATGTATATGATTTTAAAACCAAAGGGCTTAGTAGGCTCTCTGATCGTTTGGTACAGGAACCTACATTTTCTCCGGATGGCTCTAAGGTAGCATATGGTTTTGAAAATAATCTTTACATAAAGGACCTGGACACTGGTGAAGAGGTGCAACTGACATTTGACGGAAAGAAAAATCAAATCATCAATGGGATTACCGATTGGGTTTATGAGGAGGAGTTTAGTTTTGTGCGAGCCTTTGACTGGAACAGGGCCAGTGATAAGATAGCCTTTATTCGATTTGATGAGTCCGAGGTTCCTGAGTTTTCTATGGATGTTTACGGACAAGATCTATATCAAACACAACAGGTATTTAAATACCCGAAGGCAGGAGAGGCAAATTCCAAAGTGTCCCTCCATGTGTATGATCTAGAATCCAATCAATTAGACCAGCTAAAAGTGGGCAAGGTTTATTCAGATTTTTACATCCCCCGGATTAAATGGACCAACAAAGACAATATTCTCAGTGCGCAATATATGAACAGGCATCAGAATGAGTTGGATCTTTGGTTCGTCAATGCCCAATCTGGCACCTCTGAACTGGTGCTCGCTGAGCAAGATAAAGCCTATATCGACGTCACTTTTAACCTCACATTTTTAAAAGACAACAGTTTTATCTGGACGAGTGAGATGGATGGATACAATCATATCTATCATTATGATGCATCCGGAAAATTGATCAATCAGGTGACCAAAGGCGACTGGGAAGTCACTGCATACTATGGTTTTGATGAAGATAAAAAGACCGTTTTTTACCAATCAACAGAGGATGGGTCCATCAACAGAAGTGTATACAGTATTCAAATAAACGGCAAAAATAAAACCAAACTCACCAAAACAGAAGGAACCAATAATGCTTCCTTTAGTGCTGATTATAGCTATTTTATCAATACATTTTCCAGTGCCACTTCGCCACCGGAATATACCCTTAACAGTGCCAAAAACGGTAATGTTTTGCAAAGTATTGTAGATAACGACGCTTTGGCTAGTAAAGTTGCACAATACAAAACCTCCCAAAAAGAGTTTAGCACGATCAATGTAAATGGTAATGACCTCAATATGTGGATGATAAAGCCTGCTGATTTTGATGCCAGTAAGCAGTATCCGCTCTTTATGTATCAGTATTCCGGTCCCGGTTCTCAGTCTGTAGCCAATCGATGGAATGGTGCGAATGACTACTGGTACCAAATGCTGGCTCAGAAGGGTTATATAGTCGCTTGTGTGGACGGTAGAGGAACCGGATTTCGGGGAGCTGATTTTAAAAAGGTTACTCAAAAAGAACTTGGGAAATACGAGGTTGAAGATCAGATCGCGGCGGCCCAGAAACTCGGTCAGTTGCCATTCATAGATGCTTCACGTATTGGTATATGGGGTTGGAGTTATGGAGGTTTTATGAGTAGTAATGCTCTTTTTAAAGGTAATGATGTCTTTAAGATGGCTATTGCCGTTGCGCCAGTTACAAGCTGGAGGTTTTATGATACGATCTATACGGAGCGCTACATGACCACTCCACAGGAAAACCCAGGGGGTTATGACGACAACTCACCTATTAATCATGTAGATAAGTTAGAAGGCGATTTTCTACTTATTCATGGGACTGGGGATGATAATGTACACGTGCAGAACACCATGAGAATGGTGGAGGCTTTGATACAAGCCGATAAGCAGTTCGAGTGGATGGTATATCCGGATCGTAACCACGGTATTTATGGTGGTAATACACGGCTTCACCTCTACAAAAAAATGACGAGTTTTATAGAGGAGACCCTGGGAGATAAAATGGAAAGAGAAGAACAGCCGACATCGGCACAGTCACAAATTAAAGGTTAACTAACTAAATCAAATATATATGTCAGCAGCAGTAAAGCAAGCTCATCAAAAAGAATTGTTTGGACATCCGGTAGGATTGTATGTTCTGTTTTTTACCGAAATGTGGGAGCGTTTTTCCTATTACGGAATGCGCGCTATCCTAACGCTTTACATGGTCGCAAAAACCACTGACGCCAATGCGGGTCTCGGGTGGGACAATGGAAGAGCTCTTGCTTTGTATGGATGGTATACAATGCTGGTTTATGTTGCATCAATTCCTGGTGGGATTATTGCCGATAAAATACTGGGTCAGAAAAAATCTGTTATGATTGGGGGCTGGCTTTTGGTAGCTGGTCATGGAGTATTGTCAATTGAGCAGGAATGGGCCTTTTACACAGGTCTCTTACTTATTGTACTAGGCGTAGGTATGCTAAAGCCTAATATTTCAACGATGGTAGGTGGGCTCTATAAGCAAGGAGACATTAGACGAGATAAAGGTTTTTCCATCTTTTATATAGGTATCAACCTCGGTGCTGCTGCGGCAAGTTTAATTGTAGGTATTGTGGCCGCTGAGTACGGTTGGCACAAAGGATTTGGATTAGCTGCTATTGGCATGGTACTAGGTCAATTGGTCTATCTGTTTGGACAGAAGTATGTGAAACACGTTGGAAACCCACCATCAGATACTCCAAGTGAGAAGGATTCAGTATCCATAGGCGTCATCTTTAAACGAATGTTCAGTACCAGTAAAACCATGATTGTTTTTAGTTTGTTGGTTGTTGCCTCTGTGCTCGTTCCTCAGCTATTCATGGAGACTGAAGTTCTGAACTACACCATCTTTTTCATTTTCCTTTCCATAGTGGTAGGGTTTATGATTACCGTTTTTGATGACCTGGATAATCAGGTAGATAAAGATAGATTCATCGTATTGTTGCTATCCTTTTTAATTGTTATTGTATTCTGGGGTGCATTTGAGCAGGCTGGGGGTCTGATGAACATCTACACAGAACAGAAAACAGACAGATTTGTTGGGGGTTGGGAAGTACCAGCCGCAATCATGCAGTCTTTCAATCCTATTTATATCATCATTTTTGGAATTCCGGTTGCGTCCTTTTGGGCCTGGTGGAAGAACAGAAAGAAAGAGTCTTCCTCCATTTTTAAAATGGCCACAGGGGTTATTATAATGGGTCTCGGATTTGTTTTTATGGTCGGTGCCTCGCTTCAATATGAGGAGCTTGGAGAATCTGCGCTGTACTGGCTTGCACTAGCCTATTTGTTCCATACCTTAGGTGAACTCTGTGCCTCCCCAGTAGCCTTGTCGTTTATTACCAAGTTGGCTCCGGTAAGGTATGGGGCCTTAATGATGGGTGTATATTTTGCTGCTACGGGCCTTGGAAACAAAGTAGCCGGAATTATTGGAGAAGGCGCTTCTGAGGCCGGTGAGCTTACCATTTTTACAGGTATTACTATTTTCTGTGTCGTTTTTGGTTTTCTGGTGATCTTAATGCTGAAACCGTTGAAGCGACTGACTCATGGAGCAGAGGACAACGAGCGTGATATGCTGGAAGCTGAACGTTTTGAATTGGCCAATCCTGAGATAAACGAATGATCCGGTAGTCCTGCGGTACTTTTTGTTTGTATTTATTGTAAAACTAACTCCATCAATATATGAATTCATCAACTGATAGTTTTTTTGATTCAAAGGTATTAGGCCACCCTGCTGGTCTGTTTGTGCTCTTCTTCACCGAAATGTGGGAGCGCTTTTCTTACTACGGAATGCGTGCTATTCTGGTTATTTTCCTGACAGGAGCCCTTATTGGGGATAATCCCGGCTGGGGTTGGGATACTCCGGCAGCACTGTCGTTACTAGGAACTTATGCGTTATTTGTCTATTTAACGCCCTTGCTCGGTGGCTGGCTGGCAGATAATAAGATTGGCTATAGAATGGCTGTGGTCATTGGTGCCCTATTAATGACCCTTGGTCATGCCTCTATGGCTGTAGAGACTCCAACGTTTCTATATATAGGTATTGCGCTGCTTATTGTTGGAAATGGATTCTTTAAGCCAAATATGACCTCGATCATATCCAGAATGTACGAAGGGCGTGACGACAAAAAAGACGGCGCCTATAACATTTTTTACATGGGCGTGAACGCAGGGGCTTTTTTGGGGATCATGTTATGCGGATGGGTTGGAGAAAAAGTAGGCTGGAGCTATGGGTTTGGTCTGGCGGGTATTTTTATGTTTTTAGGAATGCTGCAATTTTATTTTGCTCAGCCTTTATTTGGAAACATTGGTGATAAGCCAGTTTCCAAGGAAGTAATTGAAGAGTCAAAAGAGTATTTAAATGATGCGATAAAGGAAAAACTCAATCCCTTTCTCACTATCGATTATGTGCTTATGGCCGTCTTTATCGTTTCAGCATTAATATTTATTATTAACGACCCACTAAGTAAGATAGGGGATATTCAAATTCTTAATTTTAGTGTTCTTGGCTTAGGTAATTCACTGTTTTTTGCCTTGGTAGCGGCCATAACCTTTATCTTATTACTCCTGGTGAGGATACCTCGATATGTAAAGATCGAGCGTGATCGAATGATTGCATTTGCCATCTTTTGTTTATTCACGGTCTTCTTCTGGGCAGCTTTTGAACAAGCGGCAGGATCTTTGCCTTTGTATACCAGAGATTTTACAAATAGACTCCTGGAAGGCGGCGCGGCTACCACATTTAAAATAGTCGATCTTATTGTGACGGTGCTTCCACTTGGAATTATTACCTATGTCCTTCTAAGTCTGTTCCGACAGACCTTCAACAGAATTGGCGTATCGAACCTTATTCTGGGTGCTAGTTTTATCATCGTTTGGGGTATTGTTATCTATAAGCTCTATACTGAATTTCAAACAGATAATACAGAAGTGCCGGTCACCTGGTTTGCCATCCTCAACTCACTTTACATCATCATGTTTGCGCCCTTATTTACCAAATGGTGGGATAGTAGGTTCAACCCCCCCGCCTCTGTAAAGTATTTCTTAGGCTTGTTTTTACTGGGTATTGGATTTGCATTTCTAGCTTTTGGCGCCAGAAATGTTCCTTCCGGGGCTGAGAGTGCTAGTTTAAGTATGGCCTGGTTGGTGCTAGCCTATTTGTTTCACACGCTAGGGGAGTTGTGTTTGTCACCTATGGGACTGTCCTATTTGAGTAAATTGATACCAGCCAGAATGATCGCTTTTATGTTCGGTGTATATTACCTGGCTATTGCCATAGGGAACAAGTTAGCACATTACGTGGGTGGTGATATTGAACAAATAACCAAAGACTACAGTTTGTCAACGTTCTTTTTGATATTTACCATCATTCCTATAGTTTTGGGTTTGATCGCACTGGCTCTACACCCACTATTAAAGCGATTGATGCACGGTATTCGCTGATAAAATTTTGTTATAATTAGCTGTTATTCTTACATTTAGATATGTAATATTTGTAAGTTTATGTTTTATTTACCCACAAATCACAAATGATGAAATCACTTACTTTACTTATTGTTATCTGTTTATTTTGTGGTACACCACTATCTGCTCAGGAGATTAACTGGATATCTGTCGAAGAGGCGATTGCGCAACAAAAAGAGAATCCAAAAAAGATTATCATGGATATGTATACCAAATGGTGTGGTCCGTGTAAAATGCTGGATAGAAATACCTTCAAAAACCCCGATGTTATTAATTATATCAATACGCATTATTACGCTGTAAAGTTCAATGCTGAGGGGAATGACGAAGTGATTTTTAAGGACCGGACCTTTACAAATCCCAATTACGATCCGGCAAAAGCAAACAGGCGGAATAGCTCACATGAGTTTTCTCGATACATGCGAGTGTCGGCATTTCCCACCATGATATTTCTCGATGAAAAGGCAGACTATATTGCAGGAATAAAGGGTTATCAGGGACCGCAACAGTTAGAGCTCTATCTAAAACTATTTAATTCAGAAGACTATAAAAACATGACTCAGGAAGGCTTCAATACCTATTATGAAAGTTTTACGCCGACCTTCGTGGAAAACTAGGATCTTTCCGAAATATATTTCATTTCAAGATAAAGGCACCAGCTTCCGCAGTATAATGAAAACTGGTGTTGTTTTTTTTACAGGACTTTTCCCATCGCTTTACATAGGATCTGTAATTACTAGCATCTGCGACAACCTGTTCTGGGCTGATTACCTTTAAAAGTCTGTCGAAATTTACTTTGGGCGAGTACTGAAGAACCAGTACATCTGGTTTAAAGGATAAACGCTGGTATAGACCAAGGCTATCCATAACCAGTACAGTCTTATCAGCTATTTTAAAAACAGATAATGACTCAAGTGTCTTCCATTCCTTAATTCGCTCTCCAACGACATAGTTTTTTAAAAATTTGTATTCATACCCTAAGGAATCTCTTTTGCGATGATGGGTATGCAGAACATACTCCTTTTGAATACCAATGATTCCTTCTCGGCTCTTATTAAAAACAATGAGCTTTTCGAAGGGTTCATTCATTTCAATGTTCGTGAGATATATTTGAAAGAGCAGGAAAATGGTAAGTAACCCTCCCATCCAGATGGCTCGTCTGGTGCTACAGTATGCAAATAAACATATAAAAATTCCATATGATAACAGTACTTCCACCCCATCAAAGGGAATATCTTTAAATAAGAATTTTTCAAACTGTGCGATCCAGGCGATGAAACCATTTAATGTGTCGATAAGCCATTCAAAAGTGGTTACTAGGAATTTTGGTACGAAGTTTAATAAGCTAAGGGCAACCACCAAGAGACCAAAACCAAGAAGAACCCCCAAAAAGGGTACCACAACAACATTCGACAAAAAGAAGAGCCCTGGGAATTGATGAAAGTAGAACAAGCTTAAAGGAGCAACACCCAGCTGGGCCGCCAGGGTAACTCCAAAAACCTGCCACAGATAATTGACAACACCAAATTTGGGAGTCCATATGCTAACAATAAGAGGTTGAAACATCACGATGCTGAGCACAGCAGTATAGCTTAGCTGAAACCCTACCTCAAATAATAAATTTGGGTTAATGAGTAATAATAAAAGTGCAGAGGTGGCAAGGGTATTGTAAATGTTGGTTTGGCGTCTTAAATGCATGGCAATGGCAACAATGCTAAACATTGTGACGGCCCGGGTTACTGATGGCGATAAGCCTGCGGTAAAAGCGAAGAGCCAGAGCAGTACAACTATTAAAGTAGATCGCAGAATTCTTCCATACTTCAAATGTAACAAAGGTTTAAAGAGCCAGGTAAGTATAAGGAGTATGATCCCCACATGTAAACCCGAAACGGCAAGAATATGGACCGTTCCTGCCTTAATGAAATTATTGTAGAGATCGGGGTCAATATCCTGCTTTTGTCCTAAAAGAAGTGCATTGATCATCTGAATGGATGAATCGTTGAATCCACCACTTTCCAGCTGGTGTTGAATGGTTCTTCTGAAAAGAGCAGCATAACCAAAAAGACCGCTTGGGCCAGAGGAAAGTACTTGATGATTGGACGCATTTAAGTAGATCTGGTGATGGATCCCCCGATTTTGAAGGTAGTGCGCATAATTGAACTGGTGAGGGTTTAGGGGAGTAGCAATTTGCTGAAGCTCTGTTTGTGCGATGAGCAGATCGTCTACATGGAACTGACGTGAGGATGTTTCCAGCTCCTGATTCAATAGAATACGACCATTGACCGATTTTCCGTCCAAGGAGATGATATGTGCATAGTATTTTTTATGATAAATACTTGATTTAATACGTTCATCAATTTTTACAACCAGTTCATGAGACTTATCGTGTGGGAATTGAGAATAATGATTTGGCAGATACGCCGGAGACCTCAAACTCAGCAGAACTGCACCCAGGCAAAAAAAAACGATGGCCAAATTTACCGAGTAAATAGGAGTGAAAAAGCTTTTCCTCGAAGGGATGAACTGGAGGGCAAAAACAATTATTACTGAACCGCTTCCCCATAGAATGATATTCCAGAGGTGGAAGCCAGCATAATTCTGGACTGCGATTCCTAGAATCAGGAATAGCGTGATGTATATAACATTGAAATTCAGCAACTTCATTAACTAAAGTTACCAAAAAAACCTAAAGTACCCGTCTGGCCTGTACAAAGGCAAAATACCAATAGCGCTCTGAAAGTCTTGATTCAATAACCCCTTTGGACGTAGTAGAATGAATAAAGCTTAAATCACCATTCATGACTTCAGTGACTATACCTACATGGTTGACTTTTCGACTGTTTTTTCTGGTGGCAAAGAATACCAGATCCCCGACTTTTACTTCTTTTAGATCAATCCAATCTCCAAAGGTTTTAAGTTGTGTGGTGGAACGCGGAATCGAAATATTGTTGCTACTGAAAGAAGTGTAAATCAAACCTGAGCAATCCATTCCCTTACGGGTATCCCCCCCGTACTTATAGCGTGTTCCTTTGTATTTTTTTGCTGTTACAACTACTGCTTTTGAAACCTTTGAAACCTCGTCCTCGTGGTGTACCGGAATTGGGCCGGGAGTATTCCGTGCAGTTTTGGATTTAGAAGAGGAGCAACTGATAGTTACAAGCACTAGTAAAACTATAACAAACCATTGCTTAGGCATCGAGGATCTTTAATTGATTAACAATCTCTCTTGCAGTTTTTTTACTAGCTCCAACACCGCCAAGTTTTTCTATGAGAATATCATAATCTTTGAGCATTTGTACTCGTTTTTTTGATGAAATAATGGCTTCAAGTTCTTTTCTAAGTCGCTTTTTATTAAAGTCTTTTTGGATAAGCTCCGTAACAATTTCTCTATCCATAATCAGGTTGACCAGAGAAATATAGTTGAGTGTGATGATGTTTTTTGCGATGTAATAGGAAATAGCACCTGCCTTGTAACAAACTACCTGAGGGACCTTAAACAAGGCAGTTTCTAATGTGGCAGTACCGGAAGTGACCAATGCAGCGTGAGCAATCCGTAACAGGTTATAAGTTTCATTGTTAACAAACTGCACCTCGGTGTCTTTGATAATTGATTGATAGAATTCACGGCTTTGGCTGGGTGCCCCGGCAACGACGAACTGATAGTCTTTAAACTCACTCACCATTTGAAGCATTAGCTCTAACATTTTTGAAATTTCCTGCTTTCTACTTCCAGGAAGTAATGCAATGATGGGGCGTTCATCCAGCTCAAAATTGGATCGAAAGATTTCCTCTGGAACGAATTCGAACCCATGGATGGCGTCAATGAGGGGATGTCCCACAAAATTCACCTCGTAATTGTATTTTTTATAAAATTCTTTTTCAAATGGAAGGATGACATACATTTGGTCGATGTCTCTTTTAATTTGCTTGACTCTGCCGGCCCGTGAGGCCCAAACTTGAGGTGATATATAATAATTGGTTCTAAAACCGGCTTTTTTGGCCCATTTGGCAATCCGCAGGTTAAAACCTGAATTATCGATAAAGATGATCACATCGGGTTGGTAGTTGACAATGTCGGATTTGCATTTCTTTATAAGGCCCAGAATGTTCCAAATATTCATTAGTACCTCTGTAAATCCCATAAAGGAACGTTCTCTGTAATGAAGTACTAGAGTACCGCCCACCGCCTGCATCAGGTCTCCACCCCAGAACCTGAAATCTGCCGTCGGATCCTCTTCTTGTATAGCTTTCATCAGGTTTGATCCGTGCAAATCCCCTGAAGCTTCTCCTGCAAGGAGATAGTATTTCATGGTCTCAGTGGCTTAAAGTTTTGTTTTGTGAATTAAGGGATTTTTTTGGTAAAGATGAGTATAGAAGCATAAGATTTTTACTCCGTAGTTTTTTATCATAAAAATTTTAGAAGCAACCTCAATCGCTAAAATTCTTTACGATTAGTGTAAATATAAGTACGAACACGGTAGCGATAAGAACCCCTCTGGCTCGATAATCCTGTTTTTTCTTTAAAAAAATGAAAAATGCTCCGAGGTTCAGAAGAGCACCGATACTCATTAGTTTCCCTAAAAATCCTTCGCTTATGGCTTGCTTTACCACCTGTCCGTAATCATCCGAAGTTCCAAAAATCTGGATGGCAAAGATCAACCCAAATACAGTTGCTATGAGTCCAACGAAAAACCCTTTTAAAACTTCCTTGCGAATTAATTCAGATCCCATGTATTTAGTCTTTGTATGCTGTGGTGAGCCGTAAGATCAAACTGTACAGGTACCAGAGAGATGTAGCCATTGGCAAGTGCCCATTCGTCTGTGTCCTCACCGTGGTCCATATTAATGAATTTGCCTGTTAGCCAGTAGTAATCGCGCCCCATAGGATTGGTACGCTTATCAAATTCTTCTTTCCAGTTAGCGCGAGCCTGGCGGCAGATCTTGATCCCTTTAATTTCAGATTTTGATAATTTTGGAATATTTACGTTCAACACCACACCATCCTGCAGTCCGTGCTCCAGAACGTTTTTAGCAATTTTTCTCACAAAAGTTTCGCAAGCTTCAAAATTTGCAGACCAATTGTAATCCAGTAACGAAAAACCAATTGCTGGGATACTTTCAATTCCCGCTTCCAATGCAGCACTCATGGTACCGGAATAGATGACATTGATAGACGAATTGGAACCGTGATTAATGCCCGAAACACAAAGGTCGGGCCGCCGATTTAAAATCTCATTAACGGCTAACTTTACACAGTCGGCAGGGGTTCCAGAACATGAATATTCTCGCTGCGGGCCGTCGTCAATTGATACTTCTTCCAGGTACAAGGTAGAGTTGATGGTAATGGCATGTCCCATAGCGCTTTGAGGGCTATCAGGAGCAACCACCACCACCTCCCCGAGTTCATTCATAATTTTAATGAGTTTACGCAATCCCGGTGCAGTAATTCCGTCGTCGTTGGTGACTAAAATGAGAGGACGTTTGGACATATTTAGAAACTAGAATTAGTTCTGGTAAAAATACTAAATAAACCACTAAAGCCGGAGGTCTTGTGGTTTAACACAAAATTAGTATCGCATAGATTTTGTGGCACGGTTTTTTCTCCTATTTTAGTATTTCTGAGCCTTTTACTTAACCTATTTAGACATGAGAACAATGATGAAAGGAAAATTTAAATTTTTATTACTGGCAATGCTTATTGCATTAGCCTCCTGTAGTTTTACAACCAAGACATTTGATAATCCAGATAAAGACAAACTTTTAATTCAATTAATATCCTATGTGCTGGAACAGGGGCATTTTGAACCGAAAGAACTTGACGATGGTTTTTCTGAAAAAGTTTTCTACGATTATCTGGAGCAACTAGATCCTTTTAAACGGTATTTTTACCAGTCCGATCTCAAGGAATTTGAAGCTTATAAGTATAAAATTGACGACCAGATCAAAACTTATGATCTGACCTTTTTTAACTTAACACATGATCGCCTTCTTCAGCGCATCGAAGAGTCAAAAGAGCGATACAAGGAGATTTTGGACGAGCCTTTCGATTACACCATTGAAGAGTCCTTCTCTTCGGATTATGAAGAATTGGATTATGTGAGAAACAAAAGAGAAATGAAAGAGCGCTGGAGAAAACAACTTAAGTTTTCTACTATTGCCAATTATGACGATGCACTTAATTTGAGAAATTCAATTGAGAACGAGCTTGAAGTTTCAGGTAGTTTGGATGAGGAAAAAGCACTGGCCGAAAATCTTAAAACAGATAAGGATTACGAGGCAGAAGCTCGTGAAACAACGAGGCGCTCTCTTGAAGAAC
>CAWZYX010000072.1:0-15248 GCA_963966315.1 uncultured Winogradskyella sp.
CCCTTATATATGGGTCGAATTAAAAGGTGAGAAGAAAGGAAGAGAGCAATTACTCATAGATACGGGAGCCGGTGACCTTTACGATCTTTCAAAAAACTATTACGATTTTTTTAAGGACAAGAAGATTTTTAAGCAATTAGGGACTGCCAAAGGAGCCTCTTCAATAAGTCTTTTCGGGGATGCTCCCGTTAGTACCCAATATAAGTTACTTTTGCCGGTTCTGGTGGTGAACAATAAAGAACTACATCACGTGATTACTGAAACCACGGATGATGATAATTCTAGGGTAGGTGCCAAATTGCTCGACTATGGGAAAATGACCATTAATTATAAAAACAAACGGTTTTACTTTGAGCCATATGAGCAGATCCAGGAGAATACTTATTATGATTATGGTTTTTCCAGCACACTCATTGGTGACAAGCTGTGCATTGGTTTGGTTTGGGATGAAGCATTAAAAGAAGATTTGTTCTATGGTGATGAGATCATCTCCCTAAACGGTATGTCAGTAACCAATGTTGTTCTCTGTGATTTGCTTACAAGCGAGGATACACCTCGAAATCGACCTGTCATGAACATTACAGTTAGAGAACCTTCGGGAAGGATAAAGAAATTTGAACTAAAGGGAACTGAAGTGAATGTGCAAATGAAAGATTAGGAACCCTCCAATATCACTTCAGATAATATTTGAATTTTTTGGTTGTGAAGGATCGGTCCTTCCATTTGGCCGAAGATAGTTTTTTGTGCTGAAAATCGAGTTCAATTCTCAGTTTTACCTTCTTTTCTTTATCAGTTGAGTAGACCACCTTGTAGGTTTTATAGACTCCATTGCTTTCGGACTGAATGAGTTCAATTTTGTGCAAGGACTCATAAGAATCAAGGGATTGAAGGAATCCAGCGATCACTGAATAATCATATGGCATGAGACAAGGACCTTTTTTGCGCAAATATAATGAAGTTTAACAGAAAGTTAATTCAACGTTACCAAATAGTAATATGCAATTACTGGTGATCAAGAAGTTCTTTGATCTTGTTTGAAATTTTCTCCATATTACCTGGTGGATTTCCTTCGGTCATCAATTGAACGATCCCATCTCTATCAATGACAATACTTTTGGGAATAGATCCATGAGCAAACTGCTTAAATATGGTTTTATCAGGGTCCAGCCCCGATGTAAAATCCAGACCATCTGCTTTAAGCTTTTGCATCCCTTTCAATACACGTTCCCTTGGTTCCCCAATCGAAATGGGAAGGAAAACAAAATCTGCATTCTTGTAGGGTTGCCAAATAAGTTTCGGCATTTCGTAAAACTCCATGATGCAAGGTGCGCACCAGGTCGCCCAAAAATTGATAAGCACTACTTTGCCCTTCAAGGCATTTAAAGTGAGATGACTGCCATCAGTTAGCTCTACCTTAAAATTGTTGGCTTTGTCACCATTTTTATAATTAAAGTTTTCCGTTTGGCTTTTGGCTGAAGTATCAACCAGTTGAGATTTTCTTGGTTCCAGATAGGATTCTTCGGGATGAAGAGTGATGAGCATGATGAACATTTGGTCTCCGATCTCTGCACCGTGTCTTTTTACTAATTCCTGATATTGTGCATCTGTGACTCCTTTGTTCATTGATTGTATCCTGCCCTGTTTGGCATAGAATTCTACATCGGCCTGAGTGGCTATTTCCCCATCGATTATAATTTGGTATTCGGGCTTCTTGTTCTGCGCAAGAACTGAGGAATAGAATAAAACAAGCAGGATCAGTTTTAGTAGTCTCATGGTATATTATTCTTTAACAAAGTCCGGCCACCGATTCATGTAATCGATAAAGTTATCGCTCAAACCCTCGGCATGCAAATACGCTCTGGAGACAGGTGTGTCAATGGTCTCGAAGCTAGGATCATCTATCACCCGGATCGGGAAATCGTGATGCAGTATTCCTGATCTGCCAATACTTACAAAATCCACACCAGCATCAAGCACCTTCTGAACATCCTTTGCAGAACGGATCATACCTGCAACAGTGAGTCTGGTAGGTTCATAGTTGATTTCTGTGAAATGCTGCAATAGTGAGCGATCCCGATACTCTTCTTCAACCGGATCCTTAAAAACATCCCATAAGGAAATGTCCAGAAAGTCAAGCTGAGCATCATCTATTAGCATCTTTACCAGTTCCTTAACTTCATTTAATTTCATACCGAAACGTTCGGGTGATAACCTAAGGCCTAGTAAAAACTCTTCTCCACATTCCAGCCGAACACCATTGATAATTTCAAAAATCAGTCTTGATCTGTTTTCTAAACTCCCACCGTAGCGATCCTTTCGCAAGTTGATTTCTGAGCTTAAAAACTGGGCAAGGATGTAACCGTGTGCTCCGTGTATTTCAACGCCATCGTAACCAGCCTTCTTAGCTCTCACCGCAGCGCTTATAAAATCATCTCGCAACTGAGTCACTTCTCTCATATTCAAAGCTCTTGCCCCGGTTTTTTCGTTATCAGAGGGGCAAACGGGAAGGTTTCCAATCAACTCTGCCGGAGAACGCATACCCGCATGGTGCAGCTGAACAACCGCCAAACTGCCATAAGATTTGATGCCTTCAGCAAGTCTTCGATGACCTGTAATATGTTTGTCGTTCCAAATACCCAGCTGACCTGAAAATCCCTTTCCAATCTCCTGCACGTGACTGGCACAGGTCATCACCAGTGCAAACTGACCTTCAGCCCTCATACAGAGCCAGCGATATTCTTCTTCACTTAAGGTACCGTCTTCATGACTTTGCTGATTGGTCATTGGTGCCAGCATAAAACGGTTTTTCATGGAATGTCCGTTTCGAAATTTCAGGGGTAGAGCTGCTGTATTCAACATGTGGTGTTATTTTTGCTAAAGATAATAAGGCGCCGGATGATGACCTGCGAATCAACCTATTTTTTAGTATATACTTTCTGTAATTTAGACCCTATCATAACGACCAATACAACATGAGATCAAATTTTAATTCTGTAGTTAAAAGTCACCCGTTAGTAATGGTAGACTTCTTTGCCGAATGGTGCGGACCCTGTAAGATGCTCGCTCCTAATCTTAAGGCCATGAAGGACGAGTTGGGCGATCTGGTGAAAGTGATAAAAATTGACGTTGACAAGAACCCATCAATCGCTTCTCAATATCAAGTGCGTGGCGTACCAACCATTTTGCTTTTTAAAGAGGGCAAGCAGGTATGGCGACAATCAGGACTGCTCCAGACCCCGCAGCTGGTGGATGTGGTCAATGCTCATAAGTAGCCATGGTAAATAAATGATGTTTATCATTTCATTTCTCGGTCATTGGTCATACATTTGAGAAAGGCCCTTCGTATGAGACGTATTCTTTTGTTGACCGATTTTTCTGAGGCTGCGAATAATGCCATACATTATGCACAGCATTTGTGGGCAGATTTTCAGTGCGAATTTCATTTGCTCCATGTGGTGATCTCAGGACAGTATACCACTGAATCCCTATTGAGCAGTCCACCAAATGAGAATGTGTATTCTGCTTTGCTCCATAAAACCAAAAAAGAGCTTCTTCAATCCTTTGAGGAATTGTCTGCAAATAATCAAAATGCAAAGCACAGCTTCAGGTATCATCTGGATCACGATGACTTTCTCGATGCCATCCACCAGGTAGTTGTTAAGGAAAATATAGATGTAGTGGTTCTTGGATCCAATGGGGCCTCCAATGTGAAGGAAGTACTTTTTGGAACACATGCCTTGAACATCATGCGCCGATTGCCGCACAATGTGCTGGTAGTTCCGGATGGTTTTCAATTCCGTCAAGTTCGCAGGGTCCTGCTCCTTCTGGATAGAAGCGATCATTTACATGATCTGCACATCAGACGCATAAACGATCTTATTTCAACCATTGACGCTCAGCTTTATGTCTTGTCTGTGGACCCTGATTCCAATGCCAATGAACTTCAAATTAAGGAACACTTTAATAAAGAGACCCCATATCATCAAGTGGAAGGAGTTCCTCTGGAGCATGCAGCTTCAACCTATGCACAAACCAACGGTATTTCGTTGATCCTTATGGTTGGTCAGATGGCAGGTTTTGTGGATAGACTTCGCGGTAATCAGGGCAAGACCAACCTGAGTAAATTGTATCACATGCCTTTATTTCTCATCCGAGATTAACTTCTTTACTGTAATAAGGGCTATCAGTTTATCCCATGCTAATTTCTGGACGTCAAATAAAAGTGTGAGCGTTACTTAGATCTAATAGAATTCTGAAAATTGACAATGAATATAGTAGCAAGGAGACTGACCACATGTAAAGAGCCGAGCTTTCTGGCATGCTTTAGGATCCTTTCTTTGGCTAATTCAAAGCATTTTTTGTCACATACCAGCGCCATCCAATGATGGCCATTTGAATTTTAGAAGCCTCAGCCAGATCCAACTGACGCTTGGAATAACTGGGTAGAATTGTCTTGTTGATTTTAGCTAAGGTTTTAAAAAGGGCTCTACGCATAAAGAATGGTTGGTTAATGGCAACATATTGCTGGAAAGTTAATTCCAGGATATCCTTGAGATCGTCATTGACAACATCCAATTTTTGATCTCCCGCGACAGCGGGCCTCTAAATTAAAGAATTCCACATTTAATTCTCAGGTTTATGGGCAGATATAACTTCGTTTTTTGATTGATAAGCCATAGGTGAGATGGTTTTACAAACTTCATGGAGCGTGAGCCCAACATCAACAAAGCCAAATTGATAAATGACAAGGGTCTATAGCATGGAAATGACTAGGTCAACAAGAGCTTTAGCGAGTGCGATCATAATAAATTGATTTAATAAGTGAGTACCTGTTTTTTAATTTGAGTGCTCAATATATATGCAGCTTCAGCTCCTGTCAAGAAATTAAAAGAAAATCTATGAAATTAAATTTACTATTGTAAGTAAAAAAATGTTTAACATTCTATTTCGTAACTTTAAGTCTACATTTAAGTTAGATAATATAATTTTAAATACTCAATAATATTACAAATTGTAATAATTGTAGGGGGTTTTTGGACCTGTTTTTAAAAACGTAGGGAAGAAAAGTTCAAAAATTGGCTAAAAATTGGGTATTCATCTTTTGAGGTGAAAGGAGTTACGCTTCATAGGTTCAAAATTAATTTGGATAAATAGATAACTATTATACGTCATTTCAACCCCGAGACTTCGAGGGGAAGTAATCTCACAATTCTTAATTATTAAGCATGAGATTCCGTCACTACGTTCGGAATGACTAGCATTAATCTGGAAGATCCCATTAAATAGTTTTCCAATAAAAAAAAGCGCCTGTTTTTGCAGACGCTTTTCCCCGTTTTGATTGATGAAATTTATGATTGATTGTTTGACTTATCGCGGAGGGTTTGAAGAAACAATTAATACGCCGTTTCGTTCACCAAAATAAATGGTCTCTATCCCATCATCCGATTTATAAGAAGCCGAACTCTGATCGCCGGAATCGTTTTTCAGACTGATCTTAATTCGGATGATCTCACCAAGTTCGTTCCGTTTGATCCTCGAATATTTAACGTTGATACCCTCTGATTCCAATTTTTCTTTGAATTTTTCCAGCTCGATCCCCGTGGTCCTCTTGTCTATTTTAAAGAGGTTCTCATAAAAACTAGATTTGGTGACAATGTAATGTACGTCATGGTCTTGGTTATGTCCTGATTCGGATTGGACCCAGGTTTTTCCATTCCTGGTAGTAATGATCACTGCTCCGTCTTTGGCTTTAGAACCATATAGGGCAACAGCAGCCTTATCTTTTAAAACGTCAACAGATTCAATCGATTCCGTATTTAGGCTATTCATTTTATCGCTGGTAATAACCTTTCCATCTACGATGTACAATGGTTTTGTGTTGGACATGCCATTCGTGACCGTAGTGGATTTGGAAAAAACTTTGTTTCCATTGGGTTCTGAAACAAAAATGTAGGGGCTTGTCTTTATCGCATATTGCAAATTGAGAGAATCCATTTTTATGGTGAATACACTGTCTGGTGAAGATGGGGTTCTGAATACAAACTGATTTCCGTCTTTTGATTCCACTTTAATGTCTTCATGAACTTCATAGATCACGTCGTCTCCTTCTTTGATGATGAAATTTTTGGTTCCGGAAGTTGAATCCGGTTCAATGATCTGAATTTCATCACTGTCTTCCTCTATCCAGACATTACCTATCCAGACATTGCCGGCAGTGCCCTGGTTGTGTGTATTACCTTTGATACTGACTTTTTCGCCAACCTTATCTTTAGAATTTTTTACGGCACCCACACCAAAGCTACCATTGTCTTTCATTTCAAAATAGAATGGAGCAATGCCTTTTGGATCGGCAACATTGTAATTGGCCGAACCATTCTTTGTATTGAATTCAATGGCGATTTTGGTGATGTAATTGTTTTCACCGCGTTGAATTTCGATAATGTTCATGGTGACTCCTTCTACCTTGAGAATTTTTTTGATTTTTTCAAGTGACTCTTCGGTGGTTTCTTTAGTGAATAGAACCTCTATGGAGTTTCTGATCTCTTTCTGGCTCTGTATGGCTTTTATTTCATGTGCAGGAGGAATGACCTCTGTGACATACCTCGTATGGGTCTCTGTACTAAAATTGAACAAGAACAATGCTAAAAAAGGAATGATATAGACCATTTTTAGTCGTTGAAATGGATTTGATTTTGATCTGTTAAGCATAATGATTCGTTTTTTGAGAAATGAATTGTGAAAATTATTAGTGAGCGCCAAATGTTGATTTGTCAGGGACCGATTAACGAGCACGGTTTGGTAGGTTTTAGAGCAGGGCAGTTCCTGTATGGATTTCTGGTCGGCAATAAACTCCAGGTTCTGCTTGAGTCCTTTCTGGTACCACCATAAAAGAGGATTGAACCACATAAAAACCAGCGCAAGTTCACTTAGAACGATGTCTACACTATGCCAGTCTTTCACATGGGCTTTTTCATGAGTGAGTATTTGCTGAATAGCGGTATCACTTAGGCCGAAGGGATTGTATATTATGGCCTTAAAGAACGAAAAAGGGGACAGGTCTCTTTTGGTCTCTATAATGGTGCAGGATTTAAAGAACGTTCTCTTTCCTTCCTTTATGATCAAAACTACAGAGATCAGCTGGCTTAAAAATCTCAATGCAAACAGAGCAGTGCCTATCCAGTAAAACCTTAGGAGAAGTACCTGCCAGTTGAATGCAGGCTCTTCCGGAACAATAGCATTGTTGGGTACTGCTTTGAAGACAGGTTGTGCTGATAAATATTTCGGGGCTGCTTCAGTGACCTGTACCACCTGAGTTTCATATATAGGAATAACAATGAGCGGAAGGGAAAAGGACAGTATTAATCCAACCAATAAAAACCAGCGGTTAGATGAAAAGAAGGTTTCTTTTTGAAGAAATACCCTATACCCCAGATAAAACAAAAGGAGGAGGAGGGAGGTTTTTAATAGGTATTCCATGGCTATTTGTTCTTTTCGATCAAATGGATGATCTCTTTCAATTCGTCCACACTAATTTTTTCTTCCTGAGCAAAAAAGGACACTACATTCTTGTAGGAGCTGTTAAAATAATTATCAATGGCCCGAGACATAAACCGTTTTTTATAATCCTCTTTAGGGATGATTGGAAAATACTGATGGGTCTTACCATAAGCCGTGTGATCTACATATCCTTTCTCTTCAAGATTTCTGATAATGGTAGACAGGGTGTTGTAATGAGGAGCCTCATCTTTCATTTCTAGCAGCACATCCTTAACGAAAGCCTTTTCCAGCCTCCATAAAATGTGCATGATCTCTTCTTCTTTGTTGGTGAGTTTTTGCATGGGCTTTTCAAATAATGCTCAAACATAACGAAAAATTTAGTTTTAAAACTATAAAAATAGTTATTTAACGTCTTTTTTAGTTTTTAGTGAGAGGAGCAGCTTTGTCTTATCTTCGCAACCTGATCGGGAAACTGATCGATGATTGCTGTTTATGAGTGTATTATTAATTCTTATTGGTTTGGTTCTGTTGGTGCTGGGTGGGGAGTATTTAGTGCGCTCATCCGTAGCGCTTTCCTTTAAGCTGAACCTTTCGAAGCTGGTCATTGGAATGACAGTGGTCTCCTTTGCGACCTCTGCACCCGAATTACTGGTGAGTCTGCAGGCCGCTTTGGACGGTATTTCCGATATTGCTCTTGGAAATGTTATTGGCAGTAACATAGCTAACATTGGACTTGTTTTAGGCATAACGGCCATGATCTCACCATTGTATGCCACCAAGGAGTTTTATAAGATCAACTGGCCGGTGATGATGTTGCTGTCTGTTCTTTTATATATCCTTCTTAAAAATGATGGTTTGCTCAGCCGCATGGAGGGTGTGGCTCTGGTGCTTATCTTGTCAGTATTCCTATATATTCTCATCCGAAGATCGCGTTTGCAAAAAGATGACGAAGCCGGGGAGGAAGTGGACGACACCCTTTCGGTAGTGTCTAATTTTAAAATTGTCATCTGGTTACTTCTGGGCAGTGCAGGTTTGTACTTTGGATCGGAATGGCTGGTTGATGGGGCTGTGGCCCTAGCCGAGACCATTGGCATCTCCGAATACGCGGTTTCGGTCACCGTCATCGCGGTGGGTACCAGTGTACCGGAGCTGGCAGCCTCGGTAATTGCCGCCATTAGAAGACAGAAGGCCATATCCCTGGGAAACCTTATTGGGTCCAACATATTTAATATTGGTTCGGTCCTTGGGATCACTAGTATTGTAGAGCCAATTTCAGTGCAATCTCCTGAAATTTTAAGTACAAATTTATTCTGGATGATGGGTTTTGCCGCCATTCTTCTACCACTGATCTTCATTCCAACCAAATTCAGGATCAGCCGATACAAAGGGCTTATTTTATTCGCCGGTTATGTGCTCTTTGTGTTTCTGGTATTGAAATAAAAAAAGCGCTTTCATTCTTTGAAAGCGCTTCTTTTTTTAATATAAACCTAATTTTAAGCAGTAATGTTGGCACTTTTAACTGTTTTCACAATACGGCCAGCCACTTTATAAGGATCGGCATTGGAAGCCGGTCTTCTATCTTCCAACCAGCCCTTCCAGCCTTTTTCTACCGTGATGATCGGGATTCTGATGGAAGCCCCTCGGTCTGAAATCCCGTAGCTGAACTCATCAATCGCCTGTGTTTCGTGTTCTCCAGTTAAGCGCTGATCGTTGAACTCACCATATACTTCAATGTGCTCATGTACTACCGGTCTGAACGCCTCGCAAATTTTTTCATAGATCTCTTTGCTGCCACAAGTTCTCAACACCGAGTTGGAGAAGTTGGCATGCATCCCGGAACCGTTCCAGTCCATTTCCTTGCCTAAAGGTTTTGGATGGTATTCAATGTAGTACCCGTACTTTTCTGTTAAACGATCCAGAAGGTAGCGTGCTACCCAGATCTCATCACCAGCTTTTTTAGCACCTTTGGCAAACAATTGAAACTCCCACTGACCAGAAGCAACTTCCTGATTGATCCCTTCAAAGTTCAATCCTGCTGCAATACACTGGTCGGCGTGCTCCTCAACCAATGCTCTTCCGTGGGTATTTCTTCCTCCAACGGAGCAATAATATAAGCCCTGAGGTGCCGGATAACCTCCTACAGGGAACCCTAAAGGAAGCTGTGTTTTTTTGTCCATAATAAAATACTCCTGCTCAAATCCAAACCAGAAATCATTATCGTCGTCATCAATGGTGGCCCGTCCGTTGGACTCGTGTGGAGTACCATCGGGGTTAAGTACCTCTGTCATCACCAGAAACCCATCCTTTCGAGCAGGATCAGGATAGATCGCAACCGGCTTTAATAAACAATCTGATGAATCGCCCGTTGCCTGGCGCGTAGAACTCCCGTCAAAAGACCAGATGGGACAGTCTTCCAGTTTCCCACTAAAATCGTCTTCAATTTTAGTTTTACTTCTCATGTTTTGGGTAGGCTTATATCCGTCTAACCAAATGTACTCTAATTTAGATTTGCTCATATTATTTTAATCATTTCAATTTGCGCAGCAAAAATGATAAAAATTCAAAGCACATGAAAAAAAATAGGGTTAAATTCTATTAAATATTATTAACAATAGACATACCCCCTAAAATAAAGGGGGTGTATTTGTAAAAGTATCTTTTATCTTTGTGGACCTAAACATTCTCAGCATGTCTAACTTACGTTTTGAAGCAGTAAAAGCCTCTTTAAACAGAACTCCTAAAGAGGTGGTTGATACCTCACCAAGGTCCGCAATTTTTGCAAAGCATGTTTTTAACGAACGCAGTATGCGGCATTACCTCACCAGGGAAGCATTTCGCTCGATTAACGATGCCAAAACAAAAAACGCTAAAATATCCAGGGAAACCGCAGATCATATTGCAGCAGCGATGAAAGAGTGGGCGATGAAGCACCAGGTTACCCATTACACGCATTGGTTTCAACCACTCACCGGAGCCACTGCCGAAAAACACGATGCCTTTTTTGAAACCACCTCCGAAGGCGATGCTATTGAAAAATTTGATGGTAGTCAGTTGGTTCAGCAGGAACCGGATGCTTCCAGTTTTCCTAGCGGAGGGATCAGAAACACCTTTGAAGCCCGTGGATATACGGCATGGGACCCGTCCTCGCCGGCTTTTATATATGGAACCACACTGTGTATTCCAACTGTTTTTGTGGCCTACACGGGAGAAGCTTTGGATTACAAAACACCTTTATTAAGGGCGCTTCATGCGGTGGATGCTGCTGCCGTGGCAGTGTGCAGATATTTTGATAAGAATGTAAAAAAGGTCAATGCCTCTCTTGGCTGGGAGCAGGAATACTTTTTAATTGATAAGGCCCTGGTGGCCTCCAGACCGGACCTGATGCTTACAGGAAGGACACTGCTGGGGCATGCGGCGGCCAAAGGACAGCAGTTGGACGACCATTACTTTGGGACTATTCCCAATCGGGCCATGGCCTACATGCGCGATCTGGAAAATGAATGCATGCTGTTGGGAATTCCTGTTAAGACCAGACACAACGAGGTGGCCCCCAATCAGTTCGAGCTGGCACCAATTTTTGAAGAGGCCAATCTGGCGGTAGACCACAACTCCTTATTAATGGATGTCATGCAGAAAGTTGCCGACCGTCATGATTTTAGGGTGCTGCTTCACGAAAAGCCTTTTGCCGGTGTCAACGGATCAGGCAAGCACAACAACTGGAGCCTGGCAACGGATACCGGAGTGAATCTCTTATCACCGGGAAAGACCCCAATGAGCAATCTGCAATTTTTAACCTTTTTTGTGAACACCATCAAAGCAGTTAAGGAAAACGAGGAATTGCTGCGGGCCTCGGTGGCCTCAGCCAGCAATGACCATCGACTTGGTGCGAACGAGGCACCACCGGCCATCATTTCTGTATTTATCGGGAATCAGCTCAGTAGGGTGCTCAATGAACTGGAAACGGTATCCAAGGGAAAACTATCCCCCGAGGAAAAAACGGACCTCAAGCTTAATGTGGTGGGAAAGATCCCGGAGATCTTGCTGGACAATACCGATCGCAACAGAACCTCTCCCTTTGCCTTTACGGGTAATAAATTTGAGTTCAGAGCAGTGGGGTCCAGTGCCAATTGTGCCAACCCCATGACCGTCCTTAACACCATTGTGGCAGATCAGTTGCAGAAATTCAAGGTGGAGGTCGACGGCCTGATCGACACCAAGGAAATGAAAAAGGACGATGCCATCTTTAATGTGTTACGTGAATACATCAAACAGTCTAAGCATATTTTGTTCGAAGGGAACGGTTACAGCGAGGAATGGAAAAAAGAAGCCAAAAAACGCAAGCTCAGCCACAACAGCTTTACCCCGGAAGCGCTAAAGGTAAAAGTGAGCGAGCCGGTGCTGCAGTTGTTTGATCGGATGGGAGTGATGAATACCACGGAGTCCAGGGCGCGCTACGAGATAGAGATGGAGGAGTATGTTCTGCGTCTTCAGATCGAAAGCCGGGTACTGGGAGACGTGGCCAGAAACCATGTGGTACCAACAGGAGTGACTTACCAGAACCGTCTCATACAGAACGTAACGGGACTCAAAGCGATCTATGGCGACAAGTATGAGACCCTGGCAGGGGAGGCTTTGAACCTCATTGAAGCGATCTCCGGACATATCGAATCCATAAATGGGATGGTGAGCCAGATGATCGAGGCCCGTAAAAAGGCCAACACCATAAAAGAGGCATCCCGGCGCGCAGTAGAGTATACCAATAAGGTAAAGCCTTTTTTATCAGAAATTCGCTACCACTGTGATAAACTGGAATTACTCGTGGACGATGCGCTATGGCCATTGACCAAGTATCGTGAGTTGTTATTTACCACCTAGTTAAATGGGAAATTAACACCTAAATGATCCGTTTTTTTAGGAATTCTCAGCCTTAAAGGAGCTGAACAGAAAATTATTCGATATAATGGTCAAATAGTCGACCAACAACCCTTTTTAGATTAGGCATTTAAATAAATCTGCCCTACATTTACGTTATCAAATTAGGTGGTAGAGATACTCCTAGATGTAATGTGAGGTAATACCTACACTGATGATTAATAGCACCTCACCAATTACACATTGTTAACAAGGCCTACACGTTAATAATGACTGATTAATAGTTTTTAGTTAATAGCAAACGATTAGTAGCAACCGGGTTTTAGAACCAGTTTAGGAAATTTTCCGGATTTTCTGAAGGTTTTTTAAACTCAAACTAGGATCATCGTTGGGATCCAAACGTTCAACTTTATTTGATTGGATGGTCCAATCAATGGAAAACATTTAAATTATTAATTAAACATTTAAACTATGAAAAATTATGTTTTAGGAGCTGCGGCTCTATTATTTGTGGGCGGAATGGCTTTCGCTCAAGAGGATTGCATTAATTGTGATGTAGAAAAGCCATCACATCCTGAAATTTCTGTACCTCAACCACCTTTAGGACCTAACGCCTTTACTCTTCAGGAAAGTTATGTTTCTCAAGTTGGTGTTGGTAACGAAGCGTTTGTTCATCAAGAAGGATACAACATTTCTGAAATAGACCAGTGGGGTGATAACCAAGCTTTTGTGGGAGGTTTAGGGAATTTAGCAGTGGTTGATCAATTTGGAGGAAACTATTCAAATGTGAAACAACACGGAGATTACAATGCCGCCTTTGTATTACAAGATGGTTGGGGTAATGCTGCTTACATTGATCAGGGTGTAGGTTACGCGGAATACAATATTGCAGGTGTTAAGCAATTTGGTAACGATAATACATCTATGCAAAAGCAAAGATATGACTTCAACGCTGCATTTGTACTTCAGGATGGTAACGGAAATAACGCTAAGCAGGATCAAAGCACTCAAGCTAACCAGCAACAAGGAAGTGCAGCTGCAATAGCCCAGATTGGTGATGATAATTATGCCAAGCAAAAGCAAAGAGGAAATATTAACCTTGCACTAGCTCAGCAAGTAGGTGATGAAAACTGTTCCGTACAAGAACAATATGGAGTTGGAAATGAAAGCTGGACTTTACAGGTAGGCAATGGAAATATGTCAAAAGTTCTCCAAGATGGATATTTTAATCAAGCTGTTTTAGCACAACAAGGAGACATGAATATGTCTTGTGTTTCACAATTTGGTTGGGATAACTTCTCACTTGCACAACAAGTCGGAGCTGGAAATGCTCAGTATGTAACTCAATCTTCAGGAGGTTATTAATTGACAGACTTTGAGCTAAAAAAGTCAAAATTAAAATAGTAGGAAAGGGGGGAGGATCCTCCCTTTCTTTTTGTATATTCAGAGCGATGAAAAAAATTGTTGTTTTTAGTTTTGTAATGCTTTCATGTTGGTTCATTAAAGCCCAAGAGGAAAATAATTATAATGGTACCAAAGACTTAAGTACTGTGGTCTACTTGCAGCAATTGCAAGATTTTAATGCCGAGGCTGCACGTCTAGCACCATTAAGCTCAAACAGACGAATTTCTGTGGTCCAGCAAATTGGAAACGACAATACGGTCATCTCCCGGACGACCTCAGAAACCGCAGATCTTGGATACCTACAGCTAGGGAATGCCAATACCATTGAAAGTTTTAGCAGTATTCAGCGATATTCAGAAGGCATAATACAACAGGGTAATGGGAATGAGGTATTTAACGAGTCCTTTGGGCCTGTGGAAAACGCCTCCTTTAACCTCATCCAATTTGGAAATAATCTCACATACCAAAAAATAGGAACCAATTCACAAACCGATAACATCTCTCTTATACAAACTGCGGCCACGCCCGTATTGATCATCAGAAGTAATTAAAGGTAGCCTCAGAACCTTTTTATCATGCCCATTCGCCCCTATTTATATTGCCTATTTGTTTTTTTATTTAGTTTCAGCAGTTTTTCGCAGGAGACCAATACCACGGTGGTCGCTGAAATCAAGACCCAGTCTCTGGCCGAGTTCGTCAAAGTAGATGCCACGGCCAACAGTAAAACAGAATTGATTAAACCCATTCGCTACGTTCTCTATGTCTATAGAGAAGATGTGGATGGCAATGTCAAACGAGCAGAAAGCTCAAACAATGTGGTCCTGCAACCCAATGCACAGCTCACCATCGCTTCAGAAATATTCAACAGAAACGAGACCGATCAAATTACCTTTGTTCTGCTACTTTATGACGACAAAGACAAGCTCATTGGCAGGGATCGCAAAGTGGTGTTAAACGATAAGGAAGCAGAGCAAAAAACTGAAGAAGTTGTCAAATCAGAAGACGATATCTATGCCGGACTCTTAAGAGGCATCATTACCGAAGATACCAAGACCAAGCCCGGAAGGGACTTTTACATTGAATTTTCATCCTTGTATCGCTTGCAGCAGATTAATGGTATTGAGGTGGTAAAGGTCTTTGAGCGATTTAGTTTTGGGCGCAGTACCATCATGGAAGTACAGGTGGGCAATACGGTTGTTCATCGTTTTTTTACGCAACCTAGAAGGGAATTTTTGCAGGAACAGGCAAAAATTGCTATTGTTGGCGTATCAAGGTATTTTGCCAACCTTGAGCGCAATAAGAATTACGTCAGGCGATACTAAGATTTAAACCATTATAAAATGAAAAAGGTACTATTATGTCTCGGGTTTCTTGCATTTGTGGGGATCTACGAACTCTCTGCACAACAGCTGGTGTACAGAGCAGTGAATCCCAATTTTGGCGGTGATACCTTTAACTATCAGTTTTTACTTCAG
>CAWZYX010000073.1:0-14922 GCA_963966315.1 uncultured Winogradskyella sp.
CGGCTATTTTGCAGCCACCTTTTTATAATTATACGGCAGATGAAGCTGTGAATTATGGTGGTATTGGCGCTGTGATCGGACATGAGATTTCTCATGCATTTGACGATTCCGGTGCTCGATTTGATGCCGATGGGAATGTGAACAACTGGTGGACACCAGAGGACCTGGAAGAATTTGAAAAACGAGGAAAGGCATTAGCAGATCAGTACTCAGCAATTGAAGTGCTGGATAGTGTGTTTGTAAATGGCCCCTTTACTCTTGGAGAAAATATTGGTGACCTGGGGGGTGTTCTCGGTGCTTATGACGGACTTCAGTTGTTCTTTGAAGAAAACGGTCGTCCTGGAAAGATCGATGGGTTTACACCGGAGCAGCGATTCTTTATGTCCTGGGCTACAGTTTGGCGAACACTTCAAAGAGAAGATGGATTGAGAAATCAGATCATGACGGATCCGCACTCACCTGGTCAGATAAGAGCTGTGCAGCCACTTAAAAATATTGATGCTTTTTATGAGGCTTTCGATATTCAGGAGGGTGATGCCATGTACCTTCCACCGGAAGAGCGCGTGCGCATCTGGTAAAAAAACAAAAAGTGAAACCGAAAGGTTTCACTTTTTTTTTGAAAGGTATGTCTTAGTTCTGCTGAGACAATTGTGCCTTTTGTTTTTCGAGGGCGTCTCTCGTTATTTTTGCGAGATTAAAATTGGGTTCGAGTGAAAGAGCCTCGTTCACCAGACGCAGAGACTCATCTACGTTAGCCTTTTGGTTTTCTTTAAACAAGACGATGCCTTTCAAGTATAAAAAAGCAGCTTTTAAGGAAACCTGATAAGGCTGCTGCTTTTCATAAAAGGCGCGTTTCATCTCGTCAGTCGCGTTGGCCATACCATATTCTATTTTTGTTTTAGCGCCTTCAAGGTCATTTATTTGTGCCATAAGATCGGCAACCTCATAAGCTAATTCGGGGGTAGGTTTCCGTGTGAATAATACTTCGTACTGTTCCACAGACATTTTGGTCTGGTTCAGGTTTTTTAAGGCAATGGCCTTCACCTCTACATTCATGTCGGAGTCATTGGCATTCTTTTCTACACCGAGAACATTTAAAGCCTGCAGAAATCGACCTTCCGAAATGTATAAATAACCAATGGTATCTCTATTGGCCTGATTGGGTTCAATGGCTTCTAAATGCGTCAGGGCATTGATAACACCCTGCACGTCACCGTGGGCTTTCATTAGATTGTAATACCTGTTGTAATGCGCTTTTAACTCTATGCTGGTTTGTGCTGTAACATTGGCAGCAACCAAAATTCCTAAGACAACAATTAGCTTTTTCATGTTTGGTAAATTTTAATGGCCAAAACTAAAAAAATTATGTGTGATACCTATGTACCCCTGTGTTAATTTCTATGGCCGATGTCTTAGTCTCAGATTCAATAACTGTACCGTTTTTGAACTGTCAATTATTTTTCCACGGGAAGGGGAATCTTCATCATATACGGGAGGTCTTAGGCCCTCTCTGGAACAGAACTCCATATAGTATTCTTTTTTTGCAGGATGATAGGGGTAGACCAGGTTAAAGGTTTCACCCCATCGATCCAGCTTCAGGATTTGTTCAATGCTGTGAATAACATCCTCTTTATGAATGAGATTAAGGGGTGCTCTGGGGTTTTTTAAACCTGTTCTTCCCGAGAGTATATATCCTGGATGCCTTTGGGAGTCGAACAAGCCCCCCGGGCGGAGAATAGTTGTTTTGAACCCCACTGCTTTTTGCAGTTGGGTTTCAATTCTGCTGAGTTGTAAGGCAGATTCAGACGTTCCGTTTGGTTTGGAAGAATGATCGATAGTGGGTGGCTCTGGCCCATCCTTAAAAACCGAAATGGAAGAAACAAATAGTAATTTTTTAATGCTGGACTTTTTTATGTGCGGCAGTAATTGCAATACCTGGCTTACATGATCCTTATGCCCCTTGCGCAAGCCTGGAGGGATGTTCAGGATAAGTGCCTCACTGTTAGCCAGGAATGACTGTATCGAGCCTTGAACCTCATCTTCCTTCAACACAATACGGTACCCGTCAATATTAAAATTCCGGAGGGATAAGGCCTTTTCATCTGAGGTAGAAGAGCCTTTAACTGAATAACCTTTTTGAACCAGGTCTTGTGCCAGTGGTAGGCCCAGCCAGCCACAGCCAAGAATGCTTACTTGTTCAGATTCATGCATTGAAGTCATAAGAGTTGTAAAAATACCAATAAGAATCAGCTTACTTGCTCGGTATTAGAAAATTATATAACTTTAAGTTCACGCTAAATTAACTAAGTCATGGGTATAAAGAGTTTTCAGGGATCGAGGAAGCAGCAGCAAACCGTTGTTGGAGCAAGTACACCTTTGAAGGTGCGAGATTATATGACCACCAACCTTATCACATTCAGGCCGGACCAACCCATTCAGGAAGTAGTTGAGGCCATTATTAAACATAAGATATCTGGCGGTCCCGTGGTGAATGGTCGTCAGGAACTGGTTGGCATCATTTCAGAAGGAGACTGTTTAAAACAACTGAGTGAAAGCCGCTATTACAATATGCCGCTTGAACATGATAATGTTGAAAAGCGCATGGCTCGGGACGTAGAGACCATTGACGGCAATATGGATATTTTTGATGCTGCCAACAAGTTTTTAAATTCAAAAAGAAGACGATTCCCGATTGTGGAGAAGGGCAAGCTGGTAGGACAAATTAGTCAGAAAGACATTCTTAAGGCCGCTTTGAAGCTCAAGGGAGAAAACTGGAACAGTACCACAAAAAAATCCTAATCGTCCCGTTTTACCAGAGCATAGTAGTCATTTTCCAAAGGAAGGTAACCTTGATTGTAAACAAAGTAATAGACGGTACCGGCTTTGGTGGTGTACAAGCTGGTGATGTATCTAAAATCAAAACCTTTCTCTATTAATTTACCTCTTGAAACCTTGGTTTTCTGATCGGGGTTGAGTTCTTCCAGAATACGATAGTTTTTGCGCAATCGGTTATTGGTATTGCGCACCAGGTTTCTACGGTCTTTATTAAGTTTGTTGTTATACGTATTGCGGCAGCTGTCATTGCAGAATTTCTTATCAATTCTACCGAGTATTTTGGAGCCGCATTCGAGACAATTTCGTTCCATCCAAGCTGCTTTGTACTAAATGTAATAAAAATTTACGGATCACTATCTCAACAGGCTATCTGAACCTTCCGTTGTAAGTATTTAATAATCATTGTTATAAAAGATTTCAAACGACAACAAATAATTACAAACGAATTTAAGCAACTAACTACCGACTTTGTTTATTGTCTTGTTTCACCTTTGTACTGTCGGTAAAGGATACCGGTAGTATTAACTGTTTAACCAGTCTCGCAATGATGGCGGACACAAAAAATTTAAATTATGAACACGCTAAGAAACAAAGTACAGTTGATTGGAAATTTAGGAAACGATCCTGAGATCATTAAACTTGATTCTGGTAAGACCTTGGCAAGGTTTGCTGTTGCCACCAATGAAAGTTACAAAAACGCAAAGGGTGAGCGCATTACGGATACCCAATGGCATAATATTGTAGCCTGGGGCAAGACGGCTGAAATTATTGAGAAGTATGTTGGAAAAGGCAAGGAGATTGCTATTGAAGGAAAACTAACATCGCGAAGTTACGAGACCAAAGAGGGTGAGAAACGATACGTTACCGAAGTAGTTTGCAATGAGCTATTGATGCTAGGAAAATGAAAAGAGCGGCTTTAAGCCGCTCTTTTTTTATTGATTCGTTGCCTTTTTATTTCTTCACAAACTTGATCCGCTTGCGAGCTCCGTTTTCCAGTGCTGTGATGTTTGCGATGTAGAGGCCTTCAGATAAGTTATTGAAACCATCAAAGCGCACTAAATTGGAGTCAATAAGTCTTGAACGTTGTGATACAATTTGTCCGTTGAGGTTATAAGTTGTGACTTCCAACTTAGAACCTATAAGTGACGATCCTACCTCAATGATAAGAAGGTCGTCAACAGGGTTCTCGACAATTTTGAAGGTAGTAAGCTGCAAATCAGTTGTACTTAAAGTCTGACAAAGCGACCAGCCCATGTCTTCGAATAACCCGAGGGTAACAGGTCCTGGGTTGTGATTGGCTTGACCCGGAGCCAGAGTTTCGGTCATGAGAGAGTTGAGGGTTCCGGCCGGAAAAACGGAAGAATCCCAATGATCATAATTCTTGAAAAAATCAAAAGGACTCTGGCTGTATATTTTGGGTTCATTACCGTTATTGGCAGCTATGGCAGCAGAACCACTGCTGAACAAATCATCACCGGTGAGTTGTTGGTGCAAATCAGTGGATGGATCGGGGAAACTTAAAATTTCTGTTCCAGATCCATTGACCACAAACCGATCGTAAATGGATGGCAAACCATCTGTTGAATCTCTAATTTGACCTTCGGTACCATCACTGATTCCAAATCCCATAAAACCTAAGCCGTGGCTCAGTTGATGTAGAATCAAAGTCACAAAATCGATTTCCCCGGCAGGAGGATTGGCATCTAGACCGTAATAAAAATCATGGCCCGTGTCAATTGTCACTAGAATATCAATGGAGTTGGCGCTGCCTATTTCTGAGTTGATCAGTTGTTCTGCCAGTGCTCTTGGGTAAAGTGTATTTGGTACTCCTGTACCGGTAATGGTAAAATAACCATTGGGTTCAGTAAAGGCTACAATATCTTCATTTAAACTCGTAAACTCCGCACTTACTGTAACCGGTATGGTGGTTTCTATGGAAGCTTCCCAGATGTCCACAGCAAATTCAAAGGCTAATACTGCATCGGCAGTAAATCCGGTGTAGGTGGTGTTGATGGTGGCACAGGCGTTCCTTGCACTACTCATTTTTGAAATTAACTCGGGTGTTCGTTTAACCGAAACAGGATTGGATAGTTCAGAAACGGTTTGTTTGCTCACTGCATGTTCGATGTAATAAGGACCGTTTACCGAAATATTCTGAGCCCATAGTCCCGTGCAGATCAAGGTCAAAATTAAGGTTGCAGTAAGTAGTTTTCGAACGGGTGCACGGTTTTTTGTATGTTGATAGCGCATAGATTAAGATTTAGGTTAGTGTTGTTAAAAGTAGTGCTTAATTCTTAATGATTTTTTTGGTGATCACCTCATTGGACATACTGCTTTCAATCCGCAGAAAATAGAAGGCTGCTTCCAGCTGATCTAAATTGGAAAGCTCGATCCGACCATTTAGAGCTGCTTCAGTTTTTTGATAGACCACTTTGCCCGTGATGTCATAAATAGTGATATTCAAGGGGTCAAAATTGAGCTGAGACGGCAGTCTGATTTCCAATGAATTATTAAATGGAACAGGGCTTATTAAAACCTCCTCGTCCGTAAAATCGCTGGTGCTTAAGGTTTGGCAGATCGTCCATCCCATTTCCTCAAAGAATCCTAGAGTGGAAGGACCCGGATTGTGATTTGCTTCTCCGGCAGAAATACTTGGTGTCATCAGGGAATTGATATCTCCCGGAAGAAAATCGCCTTCGGCCCAATGGCTGTACGTAGAACCCTGAGAGTAAGTTGCCGGTGCGTGCATTTCCGGACGTGAACCGTTATTTCCCGATATAGCTGCAGGCGCATCGTTAAATAAGTCACCACCTGTTAGCGCTTCTCTTAAATCAAATGAGGGATCATCCAGACTGAGGATGGAATCGGGGTTGTCGCCATCTCCTAGCACAATAGAATTGCTGAAAATAAGGGGATAAAATACCGGATTAGATCCACCTGATTGAATTCTTATGGAAAATTCAATTGGGTTTTCCTGAGATTGACCACCTATGAATCCAAGGCCGTGGGCCAATTCATGAAGGACCACCGATACAAAATCAATCTGCCCAGGTCCAGGATTGGCATCCAGACCAAAATACCAGTTAACGGCGGAGTTGGAATTAAAACTAGCCGAAATATCCGAACCATTGGGAACAGGATCATCTCCAGTTAATTTGTCCCAGAGAGCATTGGGATACCAAAACTCGGGGACAGCTCCGGGGGCGTTTGCAAAAATATTGAGCGGACCAGCCGAGCCGAGGGTCCCCCCGGTACCTAAATCTTCATAATTGGCAATAACTCTTATCAGCTCCGGACTCTCTATTGAATGAGCCCAGATGTCTACGGCATACTGAAAAGCTTCCTGAGCCTCCGGCGTAAAACCAACATAGGTTACCTCAAAATTGGAGCAGGGTGTGGACCGTGAAGCGATTTTATCTCTGATGGCCTTGGGAGCAGGAATGCTGGACCGAACAGCAACGGGAGATGGGTAGAGAATACAAACGGGGTCGGTGAGATCTACCCTTTTAATTGTTTGATCATTGGACAACTGTCCGAAAGTAGCAGCGGATACGGACAGAGCTACAAAGACAGCGAACGTATTGCGTAATTGTTGTTTCATTATTATAACTAATTATAGGACTAAGAGATTCAAAGATAAGTTATAATCCTATAAATAAGGAAGGGAGCCTATTTAAAAAAGGTTAAAAAACGGTCGGAATTAAGATAGATTGTATTTGAAATTCACCGGCTATTGCATCGGGATTTGTACTTTCTGATCATTCAATTTCGACCTCTTTAACATAGCTATGGCTTTGTTAGGTCTGTTTATGGATGGGTGAATAGATCAGGCCACTTTTTTCAAAAGATCAAAACATGGGCATTTTTTGCAGCGCTTGGTCTCTGCTTTCTTATACTTTTTACAGCATTTGGATTTTGTTTTTCCAAGGCATTCAGGACCCTTTGCCTGAAGTTTTTGTAAGCGTTTATCCTTCAGCTTTGCACATTTCTTTTTGCCCATACCCGATGATAAGATACGAGAACAAAAATAACTATTTATAATTAATCTAATTAAAATTTAACATTTATTCCCCGGGTTCCTGAGCAGCACTGCTCACGGCAGATATTTGCTGTATGTCACGGTCAAATAAATACAGGCCTCCTTTGTCATCACCGATCATATTGATTTTATCCAGAATGGTACGGGCAGTAGCTTCTTCTTCTATCTGCTCAGCCACATACCACTGAAGGAAATTATGGGTGGCGTAATCCTTCTCCTGGAGGGCAATGTGCACTAGTTCATTAATACTTTCGGACACAAAAATTTCGTGCTCCAGAAGTTTTTCAAACATTTCTTTAAATGAATTGAAGGTCACGTTGGGGGCATTGAGTTCTGAAACATGTGCATGACCACCCCTCTCATTGACAAATTTTACGAGTTTAAGCATGTGTTCGCGTTCCTCATTGGATTGATCGTACATGAAATTTGAAATGCCCTCAAGACCCTTTACTTCGGCCCAAACGGCCATTGCAAGGTATACCTGAGAAGATTCAGCCTCAATGCGTATTTGTTTATTTAGTGCAGATTCGATTGTTTTTGACAGCATGATTACTGATTTTTTTCAAATTTAATACTTCTTCAAACAAAATAAATACTGTTTGGAATGATAAGTGTTTAATCTGGCTTATTCAGATTTAATCTAATATCAGTTTAGTATTTTTATAGCAATAGAAAATCAACTCTCCATGGCCATTCAACCCAAATTAGCCCGTTTTAATACCAATGTGCTTCAGAAGTATCAGGTTTACAATGGAATTTTTATGACACTTCCATTCGACACCTTGTCTAAAACTGCAGCATTATTACCTCTGTTTCATGAGACCTGTAAAAAAGGGTTTGAAGCCGGTGAAGACCCGAAGACCATCGTGCAATCTTTCTTTAACAAGTATCAGGCGAGGCGCTCGCCAGATAGTCAGATTAATTTACTGTTCAGGTTTATTCAGTACATCGAACGGCAGGTGGTTCTTTTTGATGCTGTTGAAGACGCGGCGTTTCCCATTGTGAATAATATGGAAGGTCTGGGAACCTTACGTAATCTAAAGGAGCGCGCTGTTGCCGATAATAAGATACAACAACTGCAGGAACTGCTAGAAGGGTTTAATGTGCGTATCGTATTAACCGCCCATCCAACACAGTTCTATCCGGGTGCTGTACTTGGGATCATTACCGATCTGGCTAAGGCAGTTAAAAATGATCAATTGTCTGAAATTAACAGTCTTCTCGCGCAGCTTGGAAAGACACCATTTTTTAAAGACCACAAACCTACTCCATACGACGAGGCGGTCAACCTCATCTGGTACTTAAAAAATGTTTTTTACCATTCGTTTGGAAGCATTTACGATTACATTCAGCAAAATATCTTCGAGGAAAGGCCACTCAAGAATACCATTGTGAATATAGGATTCTGGCCGGGCGGCGATCGAGACGGAAATCCTTTTGTGACCCCTCAGACCACTCTCGACGTGGCAAAAAAGCTTAAAGAGAGCGTGTTGAAAAAATACATTAGCGATGTGAAATACCTGAGAAGACGTCTCACCTTTAGAGGTATTCGTGAACGTATCGTGGACCTCAACCACAAACTTGTGAATACGCTGAAGGGTGATAAGGAGTTAGCTCAACTCAGCCTGAAGGAGTTTATCTCAGAAATGTCCACCATCAGGCAGATTCTTCACGATGAGCACCAGTCATTATATGTTGAGGAAGTGACCTCTCTTTTGAACAGACTTCATTTATTTGGCTACCACTTCGCGAGCTTAGATATAAGACAAGACAGTAGGGTACACGACCAGATGTTCAAGGCAGTGGTGAGGGAAGCACAAAAACAGGACAGCGCCATTCTTCCGGAGGACTTTTTTCAAATGGGTCCCAGTCAGCAATTGGAGCATCTGTCTGCAACAGAAGGTTCTCTTGAGCAGGTGTTCTTTGAGGACGAACTGGCCAAAAATATTTCGGAAACCATCAGAGCTATGAAGCATATTCAGGAGACCAATGGAGAGGTAGCTTGCAACCGGTACATTATCTCCAATAATCAAACAGCTTTAAATGTGATGCAACTGTTTGCCATGCTTAAAACCCTGGCTTTCTCCAATGAGCTCACCGTAGACATTGTCCCTCTCTTTGAAACGGTCAGCGACCTGGAGGCTTCAGCTCAGGTGATGAAGCAGTTGTATGAAAACAAGAATTATCGCGAGCATCTGTCAAAACGCAATAACCAACAAACCATCATGCTTGGTTTTAGTGATGGAACCAAAGATGGGGGGTATCTTATGGCCAACTGGGCCATATTCAGAGCTAAAGAAGCTCTGACTGAGTTATCGAGGACCTACGGGATAGAAGTTATATTTTTTGACGGACGCGGTGGACCACCGGCTCGTGGAGGTGGGAAAACCCATCAATTCTATGCATCGCTAGGACCCACCATTTCAAATAAGGAAATTCAGCTCACCATTCAGGGTCAAACTGTTAGTTCCAACTTTGGCACGCGCGAATCCTCCCAGTACAATATGGAGCAGCTAATCAGTGCGGGCATTTACAATCGCTACAACAATAATAACCTAAGAATGTCGGATGAAGATGCAAAAGTAATGAGTGATTTGGCCGAATTGAGTTACAAGGCTTACGTAGATTTTAAAAACCACCCTGTGTTTTTAGACTACTTGCAGAACATGAGCACCCTTAAGTACTATGCCATGACCAATATAGGAAGCCGCCCATCAAAGCGCGGAAACTCTAGTGAGTTGGTGTTCTCAGATCTAAGAGCTATCCCATTTGTGGGCAGTTGGAGCCAACTAAAACAAAATGTGCCCGGATTTTACGGGGTAGGAACGGCCCTCAGATGCTATGAAGAGCGTGGAGCCTTTGATCAGGTAAAGCAGCTCTATGAGCACTCCAATTTCTTTAAAACCCTTATTGAGAATTCCATGATGTCCCTGACCAAATCTTTCTTCGATCTCACCAGGTATATGGCTCGTGATCCCAAGTACGGAGCCTTCTGGGAATTGATCCACACAGAATACCTGACAAGCAAACGCTTGATTCTTAAATTAACGGGTTATGATGAGCTCATGGAAAATGAGATGGTGGGAAAAGCGTCGATCGAAGTGCGGGAATCTATTGTGCTGCCTTTGCTGACCATACAGCAATATGCACTCATGAAAATTCAGGAACTCGAAAAAGAAAGCCCAAGAGAGGATAAACAGATTACAGTTTTTCAAAAAATGGTCACCAGATCCCTTTTTGGAAACATCAATGCAAGCCGAAATTCGGCTTAAAAAAATAATTCCTGAGCCAGTCTAAAGGTATTGGCGTGGGCTTCGATAATGGTTTTGATGTCCGGTGAATAGCCACCGCCCATACTACACATGACAGGGATTTGTAACCTTTGGCAGAGCTCCAATACGAAAGCGTCCCGTGACTTACAGCCAGAGACCGTCAGGCCTAATTTTCCCAGCTTATCCGATGCAATCACATCCACACCACAGAGGTAGTAAATGAAATCGGGTTGTTCCCTGGCTATCAGATCCGGTAAGACTCTTCTTAGAATGGCGAGGTAGGTTTGGTCGTCTGTATTGTTTTCTAGAGGAATGTCCAGGTCGCTTTGCTCCTTTTTAAAGGGGTAGTTACTTTTTCCATGCATTGAGAACGTAAACACAGTGGAGTCGTCCTTGAAAATTTCTGCTGTGCCGTTTCCCTGATGAACATCCAGGTCCACAATCAGTATTTTTTTGGCTAGTCCACGGCTCTGTAAATATCGAGCTCCAATAGCTTGATCATTTAACAGACAGAAGGCTTCACCTCGATTGGTGTATGCGTGGTGAGTTCCACCGGCAATGTTCATAGCAATACCGTGCTCCAGAGCCAACTCACTTGCCTTAATGGTGCCGTCGGCAATAATGACCTCACGCTCCACAAGCACCTCACTCAAAGGGAACCCAATCTTCCTGGCAGCCCGGGAATCCAGAGTGATGTTTACCAGGTCGTAGTAATATTCAGGATCGTGAACCGCCAGAATGAATTTATCGTTGGGGCGTTTTGGTTCAAAGAAATTGCCTGGCTCGCAGGTACCTTCGTAAAGCAGTTGCTGTGGCAACAGCTCGTATTTCTCCATGGGGAACCTGTGTCCTTCGGGCAGCGGATGTTTGTAAATAGGGTGATAGGCAATATGCAACATCGGGGTTGTCTTGTAAGCAACCGGCTGCTTAGTTTGCCTCTACCTCCAGTATTTCAGAAATAAAGGTTCCGTCATTTAAGATACCTTCAACAAATAGTTTTAAGGGTACTTTTTGTTTTTTGATCTTGAAATTGACCTCATTGTTGTTGAAGGCAACATTTGGTTTCCAGTCAACCACTCCATATTTTCTGTAGAAGTCGTCTCTGATATTCTGGTATTTAGGAACATAGAATTCCTTGTTTGCAGCAAAAGACAGGGGTAATTTTAATTCCTGAACACTATTATCCTTAAGTCGTACAATACTGCTTGTGTTTTTAGAATATACTTTAATCACACCGCTACTGCCTCTCACACCTTCTCCAAATCCGCGCCGATTGATCTCTATATAATCAATATAGATCAATGGATACTGGTGTAAAAAGGAAGTGTCTACCATTGGAAAATCATCAAAGAAAATGGTCACTTTTGGGTTGGTGTTCACTCGGGTTAGTGTAGGGGTATCTTCTTCGGACCCACCACCGGTGTCTCCTGTTCCCGCATTTAAATTACCTCCACCACCCACGGTAGAAACGTTAGCAGAAGTATTTCCTCTAAGGCCGTAAAAGTATCCGCTGTTCACCGAAAATCCACCATTGGATTCATCTACATAAAAACCGTAATAGCGCAGGTACTCCCCTAAAGTATTAAAAGCTACGGTGGCATTATCGTCGATCACTTTTACCCGTCCATAGCGGAAGGTATTCAAACGCTGGGTACGGGTACGATTTCGGTCAATTTTCCCGGTAATGTATACCGCTTCCAGTTGTTGTGTGTTCTCTATATTCTCAAAGGAAACCGCATTGTCTTTTAGTTCTTCCTTGATGTTATATAACGGTTTGGGGTTGAGCACAGGTAATTCTAACTCGTATTCGGGTATACGGGTAGGAGATACCTGAAAATACAGACTAGAAGGCCTATTCCCAAGGTCTGTTACTTCAGAAAAGTACACCTTATTACTGCCAATTGGGAATATGTTTTCCGCAGTAAATGCTTTTTGATTTGTACCAACATCAAACAATCGGGGTTCTTGTTCTCCCACATTGTGAAGCAGATACGTTGGCCTGTCGCTCTTTTTAGCATTTATATTGGCTGTAACGTTGATGCCCTGCTCGAATGGGTACAGATACATGTCCTCCGACTTGAAAATATCGCGCCAGTTAAAACTACTCCATCCCTGAGTGATGAGCAGATCGTCCAGATCAGCCTTCTTTCTTCCATCAATATCGGTGAAGTAATATCCTGCCTGCTCCACATATCCATTGAGATAAGGCTTTAAATAAGCAGCTGAAATAATGGTTTGATGTCTGTTGTAGGTTTCTGTTTCAGCAGGGAGTACAGAAACACTCAATTGATTGTATTCACTGGGCTCGATACTACTGTAGCTTAGTGAAATCTTTGTAGAATCTTTTTCCCTTTCAGTGGCCAGATTTATTGCTTTGGCCATATTTAAATTCTTATAATTAAAAAAGATACGTTCTGAGACAGGTCGTCCCTGTTCATTAAAGATTGTAAAAATGGTGACTCCTCCCGGGAGCTCATTTGTATCAAAGCTTTTGGAAATGCTCTGCTTGTCGTCAAATGAAAAGTCAATGGTTTGCATTTTATCTCCGTTGTGAATGGCTAGGGTGTAAGGTTTTCCTTTAAGGAATTCCATTGTTCGGTTATTGGTAGCTACGGTAGCAATGACTTTATCTTTGTTCGATGTCACCGAAAGTCCCACACCTATGGATTCTACCGGAGTGTCTAAGGGGTAAGTATAGGTGTCGTTAAAGCTTTCCACCTTTATCGTGTAGCGTTCCTCAATAGAAGGGATTAGCAAAAAGTTGCCAATACCCAGTGGATTTACTTTGAAGCTTGTTACGAGTTCATCCTTTGAGTTAAATACACTACCGGTGGCATTAGGGACTCCAAATCCTTTTGGGTCTTTGATCACTACACCCACTTTGCTGGCTACACCATCAACCAAATGACCTCCTTCAGGTAAAAACTGTGCATCTATCCTGGCATCCACCAGCTCTTCTTCAATAAATTCATTAAGTTCAGGATCAATAATTTCAATGGCCTCAGCGAAAATATTGTTTTCATCAAAATTGCGCATCCAGTTGGTATAGGCCTTAAAGTAGTAAGTTCCGGAAGAAAAGCTTGAATCAATCTCTATAGCTGTGGAGGTGACTCCATCCATCACACGAAGTAGTTTTTGAATAACAGGCTCCTGATCTTCATTTTCAATGCTAATGTATAAATTGGTGGTAGCCCTGGAGGGCTTTTTGTCTTTTTTATCAAAAACATAGGCTTTAAAACCAATGTCTTCACCTTTGAGATAGGTCGATTTATTGAGGTGAACGTAGACTACCTCCTGGGCAGTTTCATTATAGGCCTCATAGGAGGTCTCAATGGAGTTGGAAGTGTTTTGTGAATAGCCAAAAAGACCAGCGATCAGAGTCAAAAGAAGAGCGCTAGTCCATTGTATATTTTGTGATAATTTCATAGTCGCATGTTTTTTGCAAAAATAAGCATTAAAGAAAAAGGCTAAACGCGCTTAACACGCATTTAACCTTCACAAGCATGATTTTGTTAAAGTCTTAATTGGGTACTACTTCCCGTATTTCGGAAATAATGGTTCCATCATCGGCAACGCCTTCTATAAACAGACTAACCGGAACGAGGGGCTGCTTTACAGTAAGGCTTACCTTGCCTTGTTCATTTACTTTTAAATTAGGTTCCCAGGCCACCGTGCCGTAAGACTCGTAAAAGTCTCCGGACCGGTATTGATAGACGGGGGTGTAAAATTCTTTCTGAGAGCTAAAGGTAAGAGGTAAATTATAGATTTTTCGACGTTCAAGATTAGCATCTTCCCAGCTAGGGCCTCTTAAAGTGTACACAGCAATGGCGCCACGACCACCAAGTCCGCCAAGTCCAATGCCGGTAGGGTTGTACACCACGTAATCGATCTGATTCATTGGAAGTCCTGCTAAAAGAGCCCCATCATTAACCAGAACCCCATCGAGGTAAATCGCTAATCCTCTACCTGGAGTCGTAGAACCCCGCCAATTGGTAAAGTCTCTGTTTGTAAGACCACCTCCTGTACCTATTCGGCTTACCGAAAATTGATTTGGTCCTTCAATGACTCCAAGGCCTAGATTTCTTAAATAATCAGATAAGAATACGGCATTTAATCTGTTCATTTGATTGGGGACAAAAGCCCTCCCCATTCCAAATCTGGAGCCAACGGCAATCTGTTTTTCACGAGCATAGGTCAAATGGGTTTCCACCACCACTTCATCGAGTTGCTGAAGGTTGGTAATGAAGTCAAAAGACATGGTATTGTCTTTAAGGGTTGTTACCAGGCCATAATTGGGTTTGGGTCCCAGTACTTGGGTGTTGAGTTTAAATTCAGGAATACTGCTTGGGAAAGATTGCAGGTAGAGTCTGGCTGGTTCTAGTGAGGAGTTTTTATTCACATAGGACAGAGAGAGGGTATCCCGATCACTGATAAAAACATCTTCAAGTGTAAAAGTATTACTGCCTTCACTCAGTTCAATAACCATGGGTCCACTGCCCTGCATGGCATGTAGCATGTATTTTTGTTGAGCATCAACATCGGCATTGGTGTTGGCTTTTAGGGAGATGCCCTGTTCAAAATCAAAGGGAAGCTGGTTATTGTTGTTAAAAATAGCATTCCAACTGTAAGAGCTCCATCCTTGTGTGAGTAATAGGTTATCGAGATCCAGTGCCCGTTTACTATTGATATTGGTAAAATAATAGGCTGCATTCTCAATCTGGCCCTGTACATAGGGCTGTCTCTTATACACATCTGACGCTGCCGACGATCTACTCT
>CAWZYX010000074.1:0-14826 GCA_963966315.1 uncultured Winogradskyella sp.
AATTCATGGTGTCCAAAACGACCAGTTTTGGCGTTCTGTTCATTTGATCTAAAATACTCATTTGAGTTGAGGGATGAAGATTTCCCAGCATGACCACTTCGGCATCTCTGTATGCATCAGGTACGATAGGATTAAACTCTTCAAGCACATTTAATTCTGTCACCAAGGTATCTCGAGAGTTCATGTCGTTATGGTATCGTCCACTCCAGAAAAATGTCTTTCCATCTCTTACAATTTCAATACCAGAGGTGTTGATGCCCGATTGGTTCAGAAGAGTTAAATGAGCATCGGGGAAATCTCCACCAACTACAGAGACCACGGCAGGATCAATGTCAAACTGTGAAGCAGCCAAACCAATAAAGGTGCCAGCCCCTCCCAGTATTTTGTCGGTTTTTCCAAATGGCGTTTCAATGGCATCAAAAGCTACCGTACCGACAATTACAAGTTTACTCATATTGTGAGTTTAAATTAGGCTGCAAATTTAAGGAAAATAAGTTCCTCACGAAATTAGTACGGATCTTCATCACAGGCTATTATTCAAATACAGCTATTGAGTCGTTAACCTTATCAATTCTTAACATCTTATAATCGAGAATGTAATTTTGATACACCCTCCATGGTGCTTTATCTCCCTGATTGGGTAGGATGTTTTTGGCCCGGTGGATGTAACCTGAATTTAAATTCAATAGCGGGGTTGGATGAAGTTTGTCTGTTAACTGTGGGCAAATGCGTTTTAGTTCGTTTTTGTCCATGTACCTCAGGACCCTACTGATGTATTCACTCGTTAAATCACTCTTCAACGTCCATGAAGCATTGGTATAGCCTACGAAAAGAAAAAGATTGGGTAGGTTATTGAGCATACAACCTTTGTAAACAAAGTGTTTGGAGAGATCAATTTTTTCATCATCCACGCTGATTTTTACACCACCCAGAGGCAGGATTCTAAGTCCGGTAGCACTGATGATAATATCGGCCTCCAGGGTCTTCCCAGACTCAAGAAGAATACCTTTTGGGATGAATTTAGAAATATGAGCTGTTTCAACAGAAGCTTTTCCTCCTTTAATTGCTTTAAACAAGTCGCCATCAGGAGCCAGACAAAATCGTTGTTCCCATGGATTATAGCTAGGCGAGAAATGAGGTTCTACCGGAAAATCTCCCAAGAATTTCTGAGCCTTTTTAACAATGTATTTTTTCATGGTATTTGGCCATTTTCGGCAGGCATTAAAAAACGCCATATCCAAAAGCACATTTTTAATTCTGATGGCAGCATGGGCAGGTTTACTGGGTAAAACAAACTTTAAGAAGGCAGCAATAGTATCTTTATTAGGCAATGCACCCACATAGGTTGGTGACCGCTGCAGCATTACCACGTGTTCTACCTCAGGAGCAATTTTGGGAACAATGGTCACAGCAGTTGCTCCGCTACCTATCACAACCACGCGCTTTCCTTTCAGGTTGATGTCTTTGGGCCAGTGCTGCGGATGAATAAAAACACCTTCAAAGTCTGAGAGACCTTTATATTGAGGGGTATATCCCAGATCGTAATTATAATAACCACTGCAATTAAAAATGAATTGCGCGGTGTAGACCTCTTCAGAACCACTTGCCCTATTTTGCACCCGAACCGTCCACAAGTTCTTTTTTGAATTAAAATGATAGGAGAGTGCCCTTCTCTCAAAAAGGATACGCTCCTTGACCTTGTATTCTTCAGCAGCTTCATTTAAGTAGCTTAAAATGGAGGGGGCATCCGCAAATGACTTTGGGTCATCCCAGGTTTTAAAGGAGTAACCGAAAGTGTACATATCCGAGTCTGATCGAATACCAGGATATTTAAACAGATCCCAGGTGCCTCCTATGGCCGTTCTGGATTCGAGGATGCAGTAAGTTTTATCGGGGTTGTTGCGCGACAAATGACATGCAGCACCTATTCCCGAGAGCCCGGCACCAATAATAATAACATCAAAACCATATGAGCTCATGAATTCTATTTTCTTCCAAAGTCTGCTGGTATTTCTCCCCAGGCTTTGGTTTCCCATTTGACAATGGTGGTCTGGTAGGTATTGGTTTTAAGCCAATGTACAGCCCGATCGACCAGTTCAAACAGTTTTTTGTTTTTATTACTCCGTTTTAACTTGGTATTGCAGTGTTTTTTTCTAACCCAGCTTAGAGCGGTACGAGAATCTGTGTAAATAATTCGATCACTCGAGTTCTGTTTGAGGTATGCTAATCCATGCACAATGGCCAGAAACTCACCGATGTTATTGGTTCCTTCATTAAAGGGGCCCTGTCTGAATAATTCCTCCCTGGTCTGGGTGTCTACACCTCGATATTCCATTTTTCCGGGGTTACCACTCGAGGCAGCATCAACACTGATAGAGTAGAGGTTAGGCTCGCCGATCCTCTCTATCTGTTCTGCGGAAAGACCAGACTTTTTAAGAGGTCCGATGTAGTCTCTATAATCACCTTTAAAGGCCTTTTTAGCCTCTTCAAAACTTTTAAAGGATTTATAAAGAGCACCTTTATAATTGGTAATCTGTGCTTTGCAGTCATTCCACGAATCAAAAACACCAGGATGATGTCCTTTCCAAACAGTGTAAAATTTGGTGCTTTTTCCCATGAATACAATCTTAGCTGGTGAGCAGATCCTCAATGACCTTTGGGAAATGAGTCATTTCGAGTTTCTGAATTTTTTTTGCAACGTCTGTTGCCGAATCAGTTGACAACACTACACATTTGGCCTGGAAAATAATAGAGCCTTCGTCATAATGCTCGTTTACATAATGAATGGTGATCCCCGATTCAGATTCTTTATGAGCAACTACGGCTTCATGTACATGAATTCCGTACATTCCCTTCCCTCCAAACTTGGGCAGCAGTGCAGGATGGATGTTGATTATTTTATTTGAGAATGACTCAACCATGGCTGCGGGAACTTTCCAAAGAAATCCTGCAAGCACAATAAGATCTGGATCAAGGGTGTTGAGAAGATCAAGGACGATTGAAGACCCTGAAAAAGCCTGTCGATTAAAACAGATACTTGCAATACCTAAATTTTTGGCACGCTCAAGGACCTTTGCCTTAGGATTGTTTGTAAGGATCAAAGAAACTTCCACGTCCACTGCCTTTTCAAAATACCTGATAATGTTCTCGGCATTGGATCCCGATCCAGAGGCAAAAATCACCAAACGTTTCATAAATCTATTTTCATTATCTTAGAAGAGCTCAAAAACGAGCGATACACATACTTTGAAGGCCCAAGATATCTAACTTCTTTAACAAGCGTACATTTTAATGGTAAAAATGTATTTTAAAAAATAGTTTTTTATTTTTGCGGTCTAATTAAAACTTAAAATTAAAGATTATGTCAGACATTGCATCAAGAGTAAAAGCGATTATCGTAGACAAATTAGGTGTGGATGAAAATGAAGTAGTTGTAGAAGCAAGCTTCACTAACGATTTAGGTGCGGATTCACTGGATACTGTCGAGTTAATCATGGAATTTGAAAAAGAATTTGATATTCAGATTCCAGACGATCAAGCAGAAAATATTGCTACTGTTGGTCAGGCTATTTCTTATATAGAAGAAGCCAAGTAACCCCACCCCATTTATATATGGAATTAAAGCGAGTTGTAGTTACGGGATTAGGTGCATTAACCCCAATAGGGAATACAAAAGACTCTTACTGGGAAGGCTTGATTGGTGGCAAAAGTGGTGCCGCTCCCATTACCTATTTTGATGCCTCTAAGTTTAAAACACAATTCGCTTGTGAGGTAAAGGATTTTGATGTTAATGAGCACATGGATCGAAAACTTGCCCGTAAGATGGACAGGTTCTCGCAGTATGCCATGGTAGCTACTGATGAAGCTATATTAGACTCAAAGCTAGATCTTGAAACCTTAAATAAGTACAGAGTCGGAGTCATTTGGGGAGCTGGAATAGGTGGTTTGGAAACTTTTCAGGATGAGGTGTTGAATTTTGCCAAAGGCGATGGGACACCTCGATTTAACCCATTCTTTATCCCCAAAATGATTGCCGATATTGCCCCTGGTAATATATCCATAAAATATGGTTTCATGGGACCAAATTATACGACGGTCTCTGCTTGTGCATCATCGGCCAATTCAATGATCGATGCTTTGAATACCATAAGATTAGGACACTGCGATGTTGTGATTACCGGAGGGAGTGAGGCTGCTGTGACCATTGCCGGAATGGGCGGGTTCAATGCCATGCATGCGATGTCGACAAGAAACGATAGTCCTGAAACAGCATCCAGACCTTTTGATGCGACCAGAGATGGTTTTGTTTTGGGAGAAGGGGCCGGGGCCATAATACTAGAGGACTACGAGCACGCTAAAGCCAGGGGAGCAAAGATTTACGCTGAGGTCATCGGTGGAGGACTGTCCTCAGATGCCTACCACATGACAGCCCCTCATCCCGATGGGATTGGGGTAGTGGCCGTGATGAAAAACTGTCTCGAAAATGCCGGGATAAAACCCACAGAGGTAGACCATATTAATACCCATGGTACCTCTACACCTCTAGGGGATGTTGCTGAATTAAAGGCCATCTCTGAGGTATTCGGAGATCATGCCAGGAACATCAATATCAATTCCACAAAATCCATGACAGGTCATCTGTTGGGAGCTGCTGGTGCTGTTGAGGCCATCGCTTCTATTCTGGCCATAGAAAACGGGGTGGTGCCTCCAACCATCAATCACGAAACCTTTGATGAGCATATCGATCCAAGCCTTAATCTTACCCTAAATAAGGCGCAGAAAAGAGACATCAAAGTAGCTATGAGTAATACCTTTGGATTTGGCGGACACAACGCCTGTGTTCTTTTCAGAAAATTAGATTAAAAACCTGAATGGGTTTTCTTAAAGACATATTTAATTCCCGTCGCAGCTCTGAGGACGGGAATTTTTTTTTAAAGCTCGAACATCTTTTAGGCTTCAAATTAAAGAAAAAGGCACTTTACGTAAAGGCGTTCACCCATCGGTCCATGAACATTAAAGATCAAAAGGGGAACCCAATCAATTACGAACGCCTGGAGTTTGTAGGTGATGCAATGCTGAGTGTGGTGATAGCAGCCTATCTTTACGAGGAGGTGCCTCAGGGAGATGAGGGATACCTCACCAAAATGAGGTCCAAGGTAGTAAGCAGAGAGCATTTGAATGAACTGGGAAAGGAACTGGATCTGGCAAGTATGGTCCAAAGCCGTATTCCAATCCACCAATTTGGTAATAACATCCACGGGAATTTATTTGAAGCACTGGTTGGCGCCATATTTCTGGATAAGGGATACGAGGTCTGCAAAGAGTTCATTTTTAAAAGGGTTATTCGTCCCCACGTTGATATAGAGAAGTTGGAAGGCAAGGTCATTAGCTATAAAAGCCTATTAATTGAATGGTGCCAGAAAGAAAAAAACACCTTCGATTATGAGGTGTATGAAGATACAGGTAAGGACGAATTAAAACATTTTTCAGTGAAACTCCGTGTGAATGATAAAGTTATAGCCAAAGCACGCGCAACCTCCAAGAAGAAGGCTGAAGAAAAAGCCTCTAAACGGGCCTTTTTTGCCTTTCAGCGTCAGATGACCAAATTAATCTAGTATTTGCTAAACTTTATTAGCCAGCGGATGGGAAGAGAAAGCTTTCAAGTATAACCAAAACTTCACATTCACAATTAATTATTGTACTATATTTACCTCTTAAAAAATTGAGAAATGGCCTTGCATAAATTAGTTGTAAATGATTTTTATGACACAGCTGCCTTTACGCTCTTTGCTATTCATTGCAGGCTTGAGGACTATCGGTTTGCTTATATGCTGAATCGGTATCTCAATTTAAAATTGCAAAGAAATGCCCAGGACCTTGACATTAATTATTTTTCATCGTCTTACTCTGTGTACAGCTGGGAAGATTTTGATAATTACGTACAATGGCATTTGATCTCAAACGTTTGTAAAAAAGAGGAAGATGCCCTGCAAAGCAGTGGCTCACTATTTACAGAGAAGCAACGAGTTCTTAAAACCTACAACCTCATTCCTGAATTAAAAAAGGTTGACTATTTGTTAAAGATTGAAAGTGAGGGGCATCACATCAATGAACGAAAGGTGTTAATGAATTTACAAAAGATTCCTCAGCTAATAACGGCCTACAGCATAGATGAGGAACTCATAAAATCTAAAGACTGTTTAATTTTTTAATGAATGGTAAATAAAAAAACAAAAATCGTGGCAACGCTTGGACCGGCCACAAGTTCTAAAGAAGTATTAAGAGAAATGCTCAAAGCCGGTGCTAATGTGTTTAGGATTAATTTTTCACACGCCGATTATGACGATGTAAAAGAACGCATCAGAATGATCAGGGAACTCAATGAAGAAATGGAGTATAATGCAGCTATTCTGGCAGACCTCCAGGGTCCAAAGCTTAGGGTGGGTGTTATGAAGAATGACGTGGTAGTCAACGAAGGTGATGAGATCATTTTTGCCACAGGCCAACGATTTGAAGGTACCAAAGAGCGCGTGTACATGACCTATGAGCAGTTTCCACAGGATGCAAAGCCGGGTGAAAGAATACTGCTCGACGATGGAAAGCTTATTTTTGAAGTGGTGTCGACTGATGGTCAATCCGAAGTGAAGGCCAGAGTGGTTCAGGGAGGACCCCTACGGTCCAAAAAAGGAGTGAATTTACCAAACACTAATATTTCGCAACCTGCTTTAACCGAGAAGGATATAGAAGATGCGTTGTTCGCCATTGAGCAGGAGGTGGACTGGATTGCACTGTCATTTGTGAGACACGCCGAAGATTTGATGGAATTAGAGAATCTCATCAAAGAAAATAGCAGTTATAAGATCCCCATCATTGCGAAAATTGAAAAACCTGAGGCAGTTGAAAACATAGATAAAATCGTTGCGTATTGTGACGGCCTGATGGTGGCAAGGGGTGACCTTGGAGTCGAAATCCCTGCCGAGGAAGTACCGCTAATTCAAAAGGAACTCGTTATACGGGCAAAAAGAGCAAGGATACCGGTCATTATTGCAACTCAGATGATGGAATCTATGATCTCAAGCCTTACACCGACCCGTGCCGAAGTGAATGATGTGGCCAATTCGGTCATGGACGGCGCAGATGCAGTGATGCTTTCAGGTGAGACCTCTGTGGGGCAGTACCCTGTGCAGGTGATCAGACAAATGTCCAATATCATTCAGAGCGTTGAAGACTCTAACCTTATCGAGGTTCCTCAATCACCTCCACATATTCGCACAAAAAGATATATTACCAAGTCTATTTGTTACCACGCAGCACATATGGCCAACGAAATAAATGCCAAGGCCATCTCCACACTTACTAATAGTGGTTATACTGCTTTTCAGATATCTGCATGGAGGCCATCCGCCAATATTCTGGTTTTTACATCTAATGAACGCATTCTAACGCAACTCAATCTGCTCTGGGGTGTAAAGGCATTTTATTACGATCGTTTTGTGAGTACTGACGAAACAATTGAAGATGTTAATGCCATCGCCTGTAAAAAAGGCTATCTGGACGTTGGAGATATGCTCATTAGTCTTGCGGCCATGCCAATTAAGGATCGAGGGATGGTAAATACCCTGAGGGTTACAGAAATTGAAAGCTGTAGCTTTTAGTTGCACCATTAATCTCGTATTTTAGTTACATCAAGATGCTGACTTTTAAGGACGCATCGGTTGCTAAAAATCAGATTCATGGACGACAATTTAATTTCTAAAAAGAAACCGCCTTTTCCAATCAGGCCTTTACTATCCAAGTATCTTAAGGAGCAGGGGAGGACTATTAAAATCCCTATTTTTTATGAGGATCTTTTGCGTTTTCAGGGAGCGATTGATGTTCTTGATGAGGACGATAACGATACCTTATGGATTCGTACCTATTACGCTGAACACGAGCGTGATGAAATAGAATACCGCCTCAAGCAGATGTATTCGATTTTACACTCGGATGGTTCGGACGCGATTATACCATATCTGAATATTGATTCCATTGACTTCTGCACCTTTGGTAATACGAAACCTTTTAGGGTAAAAGTCCGAAACGTCTTGAATGATAATTACATCTTTCTATACATTAAAAAAGCCGATGCTTCCAGAATTTACGGACTTGAGCTTGAGCATCTGCTCTCACCCAATAACATTAATTTTTTGGTGCATAAGGATACTGTAATCGAAGAACATATTCTCGGAATACCAGGAGATGTCTTTATAAAAAACCACCTCAAAGATCTCCCTCAGCAAGATAAACGAGCCCTAGCAAAAGAATTTGTGAAATTTAATGAGCGCTGTTTTGTGAGGCTCCTTGCAGATATGCGCTCATACAATTACGTGGTAGTGATCACTCAGGATTTTGACAGGGTACAGTATCGAATAAGAGCAATGGATTTTGACCAACAGTGTTATGAGGGAAATCCGAGAGTGTACAAACCCCAGTTCTTAAAAGAGAATTTTATCCTGGTTGACATGAGCCTTAAATTACTGGCAAAGGAGTCTATTCATCAATATGAAAAAGAAGAACGTTCACTGCTGGCCAAACGTGCTGTTAGAGAAAAAAAGCGTCTTAATCAGTTATTGGCCTGCATGAGGGACGATGTTTTGTCAACACCCGAAAAGACCAGCGAACTGAAAAAAGGTCTGTTTAAACTAACAGGAGATGTAAAATTCAAGAGATCAAAAAATATGGGGGAGTTACTTACAAATACCCTGGACTTCGTAACGCGAAACTATAAGAATGAGAACCCGTTTATTTTAAGTTAGCGGCGCATCAGTCAATCACTTTACGCTGCAGCATGTTGTATTGGTCACCAGACCTTAGCATATAGAAAAGATGTTCTTTGTCTGGTAGTTTTTTCTGCTCATGTCCTTCACGAGACCAGAAGCTGCCATCATAAACCAACACATAGCTTTCTCCAATCACTCGAAAGCTATCACCACTCACCACTATTGCAGTATTTTCATCAATACCTAAGCCTAGTAATTCAGGATGCTTACGCATGATCTCGTAAAGATCAAACTGTCTGTTTCGTGCCAAAACATGCTGATCAATCGCTACATTTTTGATATATCCAAATCCCTGCTCATGGTCTCCCATCATGATCTGATTGGACTTTGTATCTCCCCTAACCAAATAACTCCCTTGAATAGTTGCCCCTGCCGAGGAGCCTCCAACCACCCCTCCACGCTCAAGGACTTTTTGAACTAACTTTTCTGTCAGTGTATTGGCGTATGCGTCTACCAGTCTCCACTGACGACCACCTCCAAACCAAACTCCGGAGGCACCAACCAGTGGAGCGGTGAACTTTTCTGAATTGGCTTCATCTCGGTTATTGGTGTGAAGGACTGTTACCTTGCTGGCGCCCATTTTCTTTAGTCTTCCTGCCAGGCCGGCATTGTCGGAATACGTATCACGGCCTGCTGCAGTTGGAATAACCACAATTGGAGCATTGAGACCTCCTGCCAAATCAATGAATTCCTGCACAATGGCCTCGCTCTTCATCGCCCCACCAACAATGACCAAATGACCATTTTCAGGCCCGGTCGTTTGTGCCATTAGTGGACTAATCACAAAACCGATTATTAAAAATAGTGAAAGCAATGAACGCATCGTTTATTTTCTTTTGCTCCAGATTTCATAGAGTGGTTGCCCCTTGCTGGAGTGGCCGGAATGATGCCATGCACCATTAACAAGCTCGTAATTAAATTCAAGAGAGGCTCCTACCCGTGACTGATCACGCGAAAAGAACTCTATGTTTTCGGTGTAGGTACCGTTAACCGTCGTATAGCTGCCACCACCAGTCCCTTTAAATTCTTTGGTTGCTGTATCATAGGCAATCCATTGAAATCGTTTGCCAGACAGTATTTTCATGGTCTTTCGTGGCCTGTTCGTATCTCTTGTCTGAATAACACCGTTGCGCTTTCGACCAGACATAAGCCAGGCACCGGCAAGCTTTCCGGGATATCCACTATCAATACGCTGTAGTGTAAGCTTCTGTCCAATAATTTGAAGGGTGTTTTCTTTGAGCTCAATAGTAAATTGTACAGAATCGCCAACGCGTTCGGGGTTTGCACTGTCAAACTCCACAACCTCTGTCATTCTATTCCCGTCTAGCGTCCAGGAGCCTCCATTGGTAGCCATAAAATCGCCGTTGTCTGCCTCGTACAGTGTCGCTACCTGATAGTGTTCTGAGAAAATGACTACCATTTTTACCCTATTGCCATCGTCTCCCGGATAAGTTGTTTGCCAACTGCCATAGAGCGATTGAGCCGATAGGTTGATCATCGAAATCAGGCAGGCACAAATAAGTGAAACTTTCATTGCATTTGTTTTATGAAAATTAAACATAAAAAGTGAATAATGAAATAATAGTGCATCAGCAGATTACCGTTTTGTGAACCCAAGGTTGTTACACCTTTACTTAACCGAAGATGTAAACCGGATATGTGAACACACTCTGACCAAATGGTTAAGCTTTACGAACAAGCGTAACAAATACAGATTTATATCGTCTATTTGTATAAGTGTAAATCAAAAAAACCAAAAACACATTCATCATGAAAAAAACAGTAATCATTTCGGCCTGCCTTATAGGTTTGTCCCTAGCTACTTTAAATGCCAGTGTAAACACCATGCCGTACCATGCAGCCAATAAGGTTGAATTAAAAGTCAAAATCAACTCCTTTTGTGTGGCCGCAATTAAAGGAGATCTTCAAACCGTCAAAAAACTGGTAGAATACGGAGAAGAGGTGAACCAAATCTCCAATGGGATGACGCCTCTTATGTATGCTGCAAAGTATAATCGAATAGAGGTGGTTAAATTCCTGCTGGCTGAAGGTGCGGATCCCAATGCAAAATCAGATAAAGGATTTACAGCCTTAGAATATGCGGAACAAACTGGGGCCCGGGACGTAGTAAGCGTTTTGACTCAATTGTAATTCAGTAACTGAAAACGGAAAAAAAAGGGGGCGTTAAGCCCCCTTTTTTTAAAATTCAAATTTTAGCTGTGCACTTATGGGGACCTCCTCATCCCTCGATTGAGAGGTGATCGCTGTGTTTAAATTGGAGATCGAAATACCAAGAAGCCTCACGGAATTTTTTAATTTATCCTGGTAGAGCAGTTCTTTGGCGGTATCAAAAACAATGCTGGCATCACTGATGAAATACTCTAAAGTTTTACTCCTGGTCTGGATATTGAAATCACTGTATTTTATTTTTAGAGTCACCGTTTTCCCTGCCACCTTAGACCGCGAGAGCCGACTTGAGACCTCTTTTGCGATGTGTTCCAGCTTTTCAACCATAAAGATTTCAGACGATAGGTTTTTGCTAAAGGTGCGCTCTGCGGCCAGTGATTTTCTGATCCTGTTTGGCTTTACCTCGCTATTGTGAATGCCTCTGACCACCTCGTAGTAGTGACGTCCTGATTTGCCAAAGTGTTCTTCTAAAAATTCGAGCGATTTTAACTTAAGGTCCTTTCCTGTAAAGATGCCCAGGCGATACATTTTATCTGCTGTGACCTTACCGACACCATAGAATTTTTTAATGTCCAATGCTTCAAGAAACCCGAGTACCTCTTCTGGATTGATTGTTTTTTGACCATTGGGTTTATTAATGTCACTCGCAATTTTGGCAATGAACTTATTTACAGAAATACCAGCCGAGGCGTTGAGTCCCAATTCATTGTGAATGCGCTGTCGAATTTCTCTTGCAATGAGTGTGGCACTCGGAAAACCTATTTTATTTTCTGTTACGTCCAGGTATGCCTCATCTAACGATAAAGGCTCTACTAGATCTGTGTAGTCAAAAAAAATGGAACGTATTTTTTTGGAAATCTCCTTGTACCGATCAAAACGAGGCTTTACGAAAATAAGATCAGGACACAGTCTTTTGGCCTGGGGACCACTCATGGCACTTCTTACGCCATAGGCCCTTGCTTCATAACTGGCAGCACTAACCACCCCTCTTTTTTCCCCGCCTCCTACAGCCAGAGGTTTACCGCGAAGTTCAGGGTGGTCCAATTGTTCTACGGAGGCGTAAAAGGCATCCATATCAATGTGAATAATTTTCCTAATGGTTACTCCTTCGGGCATAGTCAAATTTATGATATCTTTAGCCAAACACAATTCATTATGAAGCCAAAAACAGCTCTAATCATGGGTGCTTCGGGTCTCACCGGAGGAATCTTATTAAAAGAGCTTCTTGATGATGACCGGTATTCTAAAATAAAGGTGGTTGGTAGAAATCCTCTACAGGTGGAGCATCTTAAATTAGAAGAGTACCTTATCGATTTTAAAAATATGGGTCAATACAAAGAGGTCTTCATTGCAGATGAGTGCTATTGCTGTATTGGAACCACAAGGGCTAAAACACCAGATGAGAATAAGTACCGTCAGATAGATTTCGGTATTCCTGTGGAAGCGGCCCGCATCTGCGCAGAAAATGCTGTGTCGGCTTTTATAGTAATGTCTTCCCTTGGAGCAGATGACAAGAGCCAGGTGTTCTATTCACGCCTGAAGGGACAGATGGAAAAAGCGATTCTAGATCTGCAGTTTAGAAAAACAATTATTGTTCGACCTTCCCTCATAGCAGGACCAAGGAAGGAAAAACGTCGAGGCGAGCAAATAGCAAAGCTATTTATGGGAGCACTAAACCCTCTTTTAATAGGAGGGCTCAGGAAATATCGCACAATTCATCCGCAAACCATTGCCAGGGCTATGGTGTGGCTGGCCAATAATCCCGTTGAAAAGTCCATATTCTTATCAGATGAACTCCAATCTCTTGGTAAATGATGAACCTGGAAATTGAACGTAAATACTTGGTGAAGAGCGATAGTTTTAAGGATGAAGCTCAGAAAAGCTACCGAATTACTCAAGGGTTTTTAAACAAGGATCCACAGCGTACTGTCAGGGTCAGGGTTTCTAATCATTCGGGGAAATTGACAGTTAAGGGTAAAAGTTCAGAAGACGGTTTGAGCCGATTTGAATGGGAAACCCTCTTGTCTGAAGAGGATGCACAGGAATTACTACTGCTTTGTGAACCGGGGCTCATTGAAAAAACACGGTATGAAATTCCATATCAGGGTCTTTTGATTGAAGTGGATGTATTCCACGAAGAAAATGAAGGTCTGATCCTGGCCGAAATAGAACTTCCTGCAATGGATACGCCACTTAATACACCCGCCTGGATAGGAACTGAAGTTACGGGAGACCCACGCTACTACAATTCCTATTTGAGTAAAACACCTTATAAAGTGTGGCCTAAAAAAAACGGGGAGATTTGATTCGTTTTTCGCCGGGCAACAGGTCCAATAACAGGATGATCTCACTTGATGAAGCACCAAAGGGGTTGATTTCTGAAGTCACATAGTCATAAGCATAACCTACTCTAAGAGTGTTACTGACCTGGACACTCAGAAGTCCTGATAGAGAGTCATCCGTTCTGTAGGATATGCCTAGCTCTAAGCGATTATTTAGCCGGGCATTTAAATTAAGATCTAATGAGACAGGTGCTCCAAAGGCAGATTTCAGCAAAAAAGAAGGTTTTAAATCCATGGCCTGTGATAGATTAAACACCATACCTGCCGTTAGGAAGTAGTGCTGTGTTTGGGAACCCAATCTGGCGCCATCGATATTCAAAAAGGTTGTCTTTAGCATGTTGGGAACCGAAAAGCCCGCATAAAACCGACTGGTGTAATAAAATAAACCGGCCCCAAAGTTCGGGGTGACCGAACTAACATTTTCACTGAAGAATGGATCGTCTGGATCAAAAACAATGAGGTTAGATAATCCAATATCATGAAAAGTCGCTCCGAGCTTTAATCCAAAGGCCAGCCGACGCTCTTCATCAAACTTAATGGTGTAGGCCAGATCTGCGTAGGTATTGGTTTCGGCAACGGGCCCTGCAGTGTCATAGATTAGAGAACCTCCAATACCCCAGTTGTCGCTTATAGCTTTATGAGCAAACAGGGTTCCGGTTTGCGGGGCGCCATCAAGCCCGGTCCATTGGTTTCTGTATAACAGGCCCATTGACCAGTGCACTTTTGAACCAGCATAAGCCGGATTCAGGACCGCCATATTGTACATGTACTGCGTGTATTGAGGATCCTGTTGAGCAGCCGTCACAACGGTATATAGAATAAACGAGAACAGGAAGCAATACTTCATTTATCTTAAAAGCCTAAATTTCACATACACCGGGAAGTGATCACTATATCCCCCTAAATAACGTTTCCCAACATAGGTCCTAAAGGGTTGGCCTTTAAAGCGCCCCCTAAAACGGGTTATAAAACGCTCGTCGAAAATGTCAGCATTGGTAAATTCCAATTTAGATTCCTGACTGTTTAAGACAGAATACGAAAATAAGATCTGATCATAAAGGTTCCATTCAAAATCATGACTTAAGCTTCCCTTTTCATGCGGTGACCAGATGATCTTAAATGGGTTGAATAACAGGCCCTCCTTTTCTAAAGTAATGACACTAAGGTCATCAGGGTTATCATTAAAATCACCCATAACCACTATATTCGCCTTTGGATCGGCACTGTTGATCTCTTTGAGTTTGTCGATAAGGCGTTCTGCTGCGGCCAGACGTTTAAATTCAGTTTCCTCGGGGCCTTCACGCCTCGACGACCAGTGGTTAACGAACAGGTGAATGGGTAGATCCTCAAGAACTCCATGAACATACAGAATGTCTCTGGTATAGTCCATTTCACCCTCTTCACTTAGCAGGTGTGCAGTTAGGGGCTCGGAACTAATCACCCTAAAAAAACGAACATCATAGAGGAGAGCAACATCG
>CAWZYX010000075.1:0-14707 GCA_963966315.1 uncultured Winogradskyella sp.
GTGCTGTATCGTCCCAAACAGGTATAAAGTCTGCAATTCCTCTTTTTTCATATTGAGTGGTTCCGCTTGGGAAAGAGCCATCAACAGGAAATGCGCTTACTGGTAGATCGTCTCCTTTTCCTGCTAAAATATTTCCAAGCACCTCTTTCACAAATGGATCTTCCGTTCCGGTCATCATCGGTTCAAGAGCTTTTTCACTAGTAATAGTTTTTGGATACTTAACCCGTTGAAGATTTGTCAAAGACATGTCAACTGCTTTGAAGTTCATTTCTACGATCTTATCCCCTTTATGCGAATAGGATTTAACAATGGCATCTTTAATCTTTTGGATGGCTTCTTCTCTTGGTAGCACACCAGAGATGGCAAAGAAACAGGTCTGTAAGACGGTATTCGTTCGTTTGCCCAACTTGGCTTCCTGAGCCACCCTTGATGCATCGATGACGTAGAAGTCCAATTCGTTCTTAACAATGTCTTCCTGCATCTTCTGAGGTAGTTTTTCCCAGATCTCCTCACTGGAGAATGGAGCGTTCAATAAGAAGGTACCACCCTTTTTAATATTTTTAAGGATGTCGTATTTTTCGATGAAATTGAATTGATGACAGGCAATAAAATCAGCTTTATGAATGAGATAGGTCGAATATATAGGATCCGGTCCAAATCTTAAATGAGATACGGTTTGGGCTCCCGCTTTTTTAGAATCATAGACAAAGTAGCCCTGAACATAATTATCGGTGGTTTCACCAATGATCTTTATGGAATTTTTGTTGGCACCAACCGTACCGTCGGAGCCTAAGCCATAAAACATACAGTTAAATGTAGATTTTACTGTTTTCAAACGCTCTCCGATCTCTAAACTGGTATGGGAAACATCGTCGTTGATGCCAATGGTAAAATGGTTTTTGGGTTGTTCTTTTTCCAGTTCGTCATATATGGCTTTTACCATGGCAGGATCGAACTCTTTTGAAGATAGGCCATAGCGCCCTCCAATTATTTTGGGCATGCTTCTACCGCTCTCTACAAATGCTGAGACCACATCCAGATACAGGGGTTCTCCTGTGCTTCCGGGTTCCTTGGTTCTATCGAGTACGGCAACCGATTTTACTGTAGTCGGTAGCGCTTCTGTAAAGTGCTTGATGGAAAATGGTCTGTACAGACGAACAATCAGTGCCCCTACTTTTTCACCATTTTTCACCATCGTATCCACAGCTTCCATCACAGGTCCTTGCCCGGACCCCATGATGATTATGATCTTTTCGGCCTCTGGATGTCCTATATAATAGAATAGACTATACCGTCTTCCGGTATGTTTATAGAATTCATCCATGGTTTCCTGAACAATCTCAGGAACCCTGCTATAGTATTGATTGGCAGCTTCCCTGGCCTGGAAGAACACATCCGGGTTTTGGGAGGTACCTCGCACTAAGGGATGATCGGGATCTAAAGACCGTTTTTTGTGCTCCATGATTTTGTCGTCGGGCATCATAGCTCTGATGATATCATCGGGAATGGCATCAATTTTAGATATCTCGTGGGAGGTTCTGAATCCATCAAAAACATTCAGAAAAGGTACTCTTGATTTTAAGGTTGCTACCTGAGCAATGAGTGCAAAATCCTGAGCTTCCTGTACAGAGCCTCCAAATAACATTGAAAATCCGGTCTGTCTGGCTGCCATTACATCAGAGTGATCTCCAAATATGGATAAAGCGTGAGTAGCAACTGTTCTTGCGGCAATATGAATGACCGAGGGGAGTAATTCCCCGGCTATCTTATACATATTAGGGATCATTAAGAGTAGGCCTTGAGAGGCTGTAAAGGTTGTGGTCAGAGCCCCTGCCTGAAGCGATCCGTGAATCGCTCCGGCGGCTCCACCTTCACTTTGCATTTCTACAATTCTCGGAACATTTCCCCAGATGTTTTTTTGGCCTTTCGAACTAAATACATCGACATGTTCTCCCATAGGTGAGGCGGGAGTGATTGGATAGATCGCACATACCTCATTGGTCTTGTGCGCTATTCTTGCAACTGCCTCATTGGCATCACAGATCAGTTTAGGAAATTTAGTTTTCATATTATAGGTGTTATTATCTATGACCATCCTGAAGAAGTTTTCAGGATGGTCCTGCTTAGTTGCTACTGTTATGAAAATGACCGGACTAACAGGGGTGTCTATTCACCGTGTAACCAGGCTTTTTTCTGTAATAATTTTTCTTCATTTTCCACATGATTCTCGTCTTCCACGCAGCAGTCTACAGGGCACACTGCAGCACATTGGGGTTCATCATGGAATCCTTTACACTCTGTACACTTGTCTGGCACGATGTAGTAGAATTCGTCAGAAATCGGGTCGTTTTGTGCATCTGCATCAACCTCCTCACCATAGGGTGTGGTTACCACACCACTTAAGGATGTTTCATCGGCATAAGACCATTCTTGATCTGGTTCGTAGATCGCGTTATTTGGACATTCGGAAATACATGCATCACAGTTGATGCATTCGTCGGTAATAATAATAGCCATAGTTACCTGATTTTAGGATATATAATATTCTAAAAGTAGCTATTCTGGTCTGGTTTTAATATGACAAAAATCATGATACATCTTTGACTAAGAATCTATATTTGATCTAAATAATGAAGGGGCTTAACTTTTAATAGAAACCAAGAGACTGTTTCAATGAATAATCAGTTTTACGATCGTAACCAAAATGCAAATAGAAAATAAAAAGATGCGACCAGAGGTCATTGAAGCGGTTGTTATCAGATTTGTTGGAGATTCTGGTGATGGGATGCAATTAACAGGAACGCAGTTTTCCGATACCTCGGCCATGTTTGGTAATGATGTGGCTACCTTTCCAAATTATCCTTCCGAAATCAGGGCGCCTCAGGGGAGTCTTTATGGTGTTTCCGGTTTCCAGGTGCATATTGGTAGTGTAGAGATCAGCACACCGGGCGATGAGGTTGATCTGCTAGTGGCTATGAATCCTGCTGGTCTAAAGACAAATTTATACGCCGTTAAACCGGGCCATACCATCATTGTTGATACAGATGCCTTTAATAAGAAGAATCTACAGAAGGCACAATATGAGGCTAGCCCCCTTGAGGACGGTAGCCTTCATAATTACAGAGTCATTGAAGTTTCCATTTCATCGCTCACAAGAGAAGCCCTTAAGGGTATTGACGGTCTCGATAATAAAAGTATTACCCGCAGTAAGAATATGTTCGCCTTGGGAATGGTTTACTGGATGTATCATCGTTCGACCGATCATACCATCAATTTCTTTAAAAAGAAGTTTGCCGCGAAACCCCACTTGATTGAATCAAATACCAAGGCATTAAATGCAGGTTATTACTATTCTGAAACGCTTGAGTTGATCCCCAACTCCTATACTATTTCACCTGCAAAAATGCCTCCCGGTACCTATAGAATCATTAGTGGGAATACGGCAACGGCATGGGGTTTTCTGGCAGCTGCAGAGAAATCAGGACTTGAATTATTTTTAGGATCCTACCCCATTACCCCGGCCACCGATATTCTGCATGAACTGGTGAAGCACAAACATTTTGGTGTAAAAGCCTTTCAGGCAGAGGATGAAATTGCAGGAATATCATCTGCCATCGGAGCTTCCTTTGCCGGAGATCTTGCCATTACCACAACGTCTGGGCCAGGATTAGCATTAAAGGGAGAGGCTCTGGGGCTTGCCATGATGGTAGAATTGCCATTGGTAGTTGTTAATGTTCAGAGAGGAGGACCCTCTACGGGTCTGCCTACTAAAACAGAGCAGTCTGACCTGCTTCAGGCCATGTATGGCCGTAATGGTGAGAGTCCTGTTATTGTGATTGCTGCAGGTACGCCCGCAGATTGTTTTAAATACGCTTTTGAAGCCTCCAGGCTAGCACTCGAGCATATGACCCCAGTGATCTTGCTCACAGACGGTTATATAGCCAATGGATCTGAACCCTGGAAAATAGAACGTGTATCACAAATGCCGGAAATTAAAAACAACAAGGTTACAGAAGCTCATGAAGATTGGCATCCCTACACCAGAAACAAGGAAACACTTGCCCGTAACTGGGCTGTTCCGGGAACAAAGGGTCTGGAGCATCGAATAGGAGGTTTGGAAAAAGATAAATTATCCGGAAATGTCTCTTATGTACCTGAAAATCATGAGTACATGACCAAAATTAGAGCAGAGAAGATAAAGAGGGTTCAAAATTATATTCCTGATCTAGAAACCGAATTTGCAGATTCAGGAGATCTGCTGGTAGTAGGATGGGGAGGAACCTATGGAAGCCTTCACTCTGCCGTACAGCAATTAAACCATCAGGGCATTGATAATATTGGGTATGCTCATTTTAATTACATCAATCCACTTCCTAAAAACACTGCTGAGGTGTTAAGCAGGTTTAAAAAAATTGTGGTTTGCGAACTTAACAACGGCCAGTTTGTAAACATACTGCGTATGCATTTCAATACAACCGATTTTTTGCAGCATAACAAAATTCAAGGGCTTCCGTTTGGTAATTCGGAGCTGATAAACAAGTTTAAACAATTACTGGAAGGATGATGGAAACAACAGCTGAAAACAAATATACTTTTAAGGATTTTGCCAGTGATCAGGAGGTAAGATGGTGCCCCGGATGTGACGACTATGTGATCCTTCGTGCGATGCAAAAAGCACTCCCGGAGATGGGTGTTCAAAAAGAAAATGTTGTGTTTATTTCAGGGATAGGGTGTTCTTCCCGTTTTCCGTATTATATGGATACTTTTGGAATGCACGGTATTCATGGCAGGGCTCCGGCCATTGCATCCGGCGTTAAGTTAGCTAATCCCGAATTAAGTGTTTGGGTCATTACGGGTGATGGCGATTCCATGGCAATAGGCGGAAACCATTTCATCCATCTGTTACGCAGAAACCTTGATTTAAATGTGGTGCTCTTTAACAATGAGATCTATGGGCTCACAAAAGGACAGTTTTCACCCACATCCCTAGTTGGCCAGAAAACCAAGTCATCACCCTATGGTAACACCCAGCCACCTTTTAAAGTTGGTGAGCTGGCCCTTGGTGCACAGGCGCGATTTTATGCCAGAGTTGGAGGAAATACACCCAAGGAGATGTCTCAGATCTTTATTGAGGCTCAACAGTTTAAGGGAACTTCACTTGTAGAAATAATGCAGAACTGTGTCATTTTTAATGATGGGTGCTTTTCTAAATATACCGATAAAACTATCCGAGAAGACAGACAATTGTTTGTGGAGCACGGGAAACCAATGATCTTTGGAAAAGAGAGGAATAAAGGACTCATCTTAAAGGGGCTAAAATTAGAGGTGGTTACCTTAGGGGAGGAGGGTATCTCAGAGGCTGATCTCCTGGTGCATGATGCCAAGGAGGAGGACCCTACCTTACACAATATGTTGGTTCGTTTAGATAATCCTTTAGTCACCGGGATCATAAGAAGCTTTGACGATGTGACCCTCGAGGAGCGAGAGGATGCTCTGACATCCGAGGTAAAGTCAAATTCAAGTTTTACAAAAACAGACGATTTGTTTTTTTCCGGAGATATTTATCAGGTGCATTAATTTTTAGACCAGGGCAGCAAAGCCTAAAAAGGCAAGAGACAGTAATCCTGCGATTAACAAATTAATGGGAACACCTTTCATACCTTTGGGGATATTGGCTAGTTCCAGCTGTTCTCTAATACTGGCAAATACAATTAGCGCCAAAGCAAAACCTATCGAATTTGAAACGGCAAAGAAAACTGCTTTGATCAAACTTCCATTTTCAAGTCCAAGCGCTAAGATGGCCACACCTAGAACGGCACAATTCGTGGTGATCAGAGGCAAAAAAACGCCAAGGGCCTGATACAGGGATGGACTGACCTTTTTAAGGATGATCTCTACCATTTGAACTAAGGCTGCAATGACCAGGATGAATGTGATCGTTCGCAAATAACTTAGACCTGATGGGATCAAGACAAATTCATTGAGTAGGTAAGTAACTGTGGTAGCAATAGTCATCACAAATAAAACAGCTCCAGACATTCCAATGGAGGTGGAAACCTGGTTAGAAACCCCTAAAAAGGGGCATATACCTAAGAACTGTGACAATACGATATTGTTCACAAAAACAGCTGCTAAAAGGATAATGAGATAGTCCATAACTAACTTGTTTTAACAGTTAACCGATTAAATACCAGGCTTAAATAAGCCAAAGCTATAAAGGCGCCGGGAGGGAGAATAAAAAGTATAAACGTATTAGCGTCCTCCGACACAAAGGACCAACCAAACAGGCTGCCGCTCCCTAGTACCTCACGTACCGCTCCTAGAGCTGTCAAAGCCAGAATAAACCCAGCCCCCATGCCTAACGCATCAAGAATGGAAGACCATAAATTATTTTTAGATGCGAAAGCCTCGGCTCTTCCCAGTATAAGGCAGTTGACCACGATCAAGGGAATAAAAATCCCCAATTGTTCGTATAAAAATGGGATAAATGCTTCTAACACCATTTCAACAATGGTCACAAATGAAGCAATTATAATAATGAATGCCGGGATACGAACCTTGTCGGGGATCTGAGACTTTACTAGAGAGACCACAATATTGGACATCAGTAACACAAATAGTGTGGCAACACCCATGCCCAGACCGTTAAAGGCAGAAGAGGTGACTCCCAGGGTAGGGCACATTCCTAAAAGCATTACAAATACCGGATTGTCTTTGACAATTCCTTTTAAGAAGTTCTGTCTTTGCTCTGTTTTTTCAGCCATCAGTTATTGGTTTAGAAGGTAATTAGCTTCCGCATAATTCCTGAATTCCTCAAAAGCCATTTGAACCGATTCTCCAAAAGCGCGAGTAGAAATGGTGGCTCCGGTCATGGCATCCACATCACCACCGTCCTTAGTAACCCGTAAATTATAGCTGGAGGGATGTTTGCCCCTGAATTGAGAAATGAAGGATTCATTTTTCATTTTCGTGCCAAGGCCTGGAGTCTCCTTCTGTTCCAGTACGGCAATATTTTCAATGGTACCATCGTCATTGAAACCAACCATAAGTTTAACTAACCCGCTATACCCTCTATCGGAATACCCAATGACGGCAGCACCAATAAACTTCTCGTCTTTAAAAGCAGGGTATATTTCAATACTGTCCTGGTGTTGTGCAGGTTTTACCACGATCACATCTTCAAGAGGGTTGCTATCAAAGGCTGGTAAAACTAGTTTTATGGCATTGATTTTTCGGTCTAATTTGGCCTGAGCCTTTGGTTCTAAGGTCCAATCATTCACATAACCTAAAGTGAGACCAGAGGCCAGGGTGATCACCAAAAGTGAGAGAACCATGCTGGTTAATGTCGATTCCTTTTTTCCCATCGTTACACGATTTTTGCTTTTATCTTAGACCCGAACCTACGAGGCTTGAAGTATTTGTTGATCAACGGAACAAAGGCATTCATAATTAAGATTGCAAATGAAATGCCTTCAGGATAAGCACCAAACAATCTAATCACTACAGTAATAATTCCAATCCCTATAGCAAAAACCACCATGCCCTTTTTGGTCATGGGGCTAGTCACAAGGTCTGTTGCCATGTAAAATGCACCTAAAATGGCACCTCCGGACAGAAGATGAATGAGCGGGTTGGCATAGAGCTCCGGATTAAAAAGCCAGAACACACCTGTAAATATTCCTATGGTTAATAAAAGTACCACAGGGATGTGCCAGGAAATCACCTTTCGTATAATGAGAAAAACCCCACCAACTAAAAGGGCAAGTCCCGAAATTTCTCCCAATGAGCCTCCAGTTATTCCAAATAACATTTCTAGTACTGATGGTATTCTTGTGCTAATTTCGCTCATTGTATCACCAGATATGAGGCCCTCTTTTATAGCGCCCAAAGATGTAGCACCGGTGGTCGCATCAGTCAGGGCTGTATTGTTTACCACTGCGGTGGGCCACATGGTCATTTGCACAGGGAAAGAGACTAATAAAAAAACACGGCCTACCAAAGCAGGGTTAAAAATATTGTATCCCACGCCCCCAAAGGATAATTTGGCGATGCCGATGGCTACGAAACTACCGACCACAACCATCCAGATTGGTAAACTGGAGGGTAGATTAAATGCCAATAGAATGCCTGTAATGAGTGCAGAGCCATCCATGACGGTGACCTCGGTCTTTAAAAGGTATTTCTGTATCAGGTATTCAAAAGCTAAACAGGAGACAATGGCCACTGCCGTGACCAAAAAGGCACTGATACCAAAAACATAAAGAGACACCAAAAAGGCCGGAATTAAGGCTAGTACCACATCGTACATAATTTTCTTTGCCGTTCTGTCTGAATGGACATGTGGTGAGGCAGATACAATAATGGGTTGACTTGCCGTACTCATTTCGTAATTGGGGTTAAGCTTTTAACCATATTCTTCCCAAACCTGATGTAGTCCAGTAAGGGACGGTGCGAAGGGCAGACATAACTGCAGGAACCGCACTCAATACACGTTGTAATGTCTTCTGAAAAGGCACGTTCAAAGAGTTCTTTCTCTGATAAATCCATCAAGAGATGAGGCTCCAGCCCCATTGGGCAAACCGTCACACAATCACCACAACGTATGCAACTTCGCGGTTCACCTCTGCTGGCCTCTTCTTCCGGTATGACTAAAATACCCGAGGTTCCTTTGGTAACTGGAACATCCAGGTTTTTGATGGCTTTTCCCATCATGGGGCCGCCGTTGACGATTTTTCGAGTACCATCGGGGAGGCCTCCAACTTCACTTACCAGATCTTTGATGGGAGTACCGATCTTAACCCAGTAATTGGAAGCGTTTTCAAGTTTCTTTCCAGTTACGGTAACCACCCGTTCTGTTAAAGGTGTATTATGCTGTATGGCCTGATAAATGGCAAAAATGGTTCCAACGTTGTGAACAATAACCCCGACATCCACAGGCAGACCGTTTTTGGGGACCTCTCTGTTTAACAAAGCACTGATAAGCTGCTTTTCACTGCCCTGGGGGTATTTCACCTGTAGCGCTGCTACTTTAATACCTTCTTCGTTCTTTGTCAGTCGTTTGAAGATTTCTATGGCATCTTTCTTATTGTTTTCAATGCCAATTATGGCTTTATCTACATGCAAGGCATGCATCAGAATTTTGATGCCCACCAAGATCTCTTCTGCTTTTTCAAGCATTAATCTGTGGTCTGCCGTGAGATAAGGCTCGCATTCTACACCATTTATAATTAAATGATCCAAGTGTTTGTCTTCTTTCACACTTAATTTTACATGGGCTGGGAAGGTTGCTCCTCCCAGACCGACAATACCGGCATCGTTTATTTTTTTCAGAATGTCCGAAGGTTGAAGTTCAAATGCTGTTTTCAAAGGGAAGTGGCGCTCCTCATAATTGGCCTCATTTTTCGGATCGGTTCTTATAACGATACATTGTTTTTTATAGCCACTGGTGTCAATGACCATATCCAACTTAGTCACCGTACCGTGGACGGGAGAATGAATATTGGTTGAGACAAAGCCACCTGATTTAGCAATGACCTGTCCAAGTGCTACCTTATCCTTTACATTGACCACGATCTCTGCCGGGATCCCTATGTGTTGAGCAATAGGAACATACACAACCTTCGGTACAGACATTCGCTTAATGGGCTTGCCAGAGGTTAGTTTGTTCTCCGGGGGGTGGACTCCGCCTTTGGTAAATGTTTTAAGCATCAGTCATTAAGTTTCAGGTTGCACATTTGCCTTGGGTTGAGGCTTTGGTTTTTTTACTTTTTTAGGAGGGAAGTTGGTCTCAATAATGGAATTAGTCGGACAGACCTCAACACATTTTCTACAAAGTGTGCAGGCTTCTGCGTCAATATAAGCCAGATTATTCGACATGGTAATGGCGTCTTTAGGGCAGATATCCTCACATTTGGAGCATCCGATACAGGCCACATTGCAGGCTTTCCTGGCAATACCTGCCTTGTCTTCGTTCAAACAACCCACAAAAACCTTTAGGTCCCTTTTCTGCCTTGGACGCATTTCAATGATCCCTCGTGGGCAGGCGTCGACACAGGCGCCGCAGGAAGTGCATTTATCAGTGATCACCACGGGAAGGCCGCTGTTTTCATCCATGTACATCGCATCGAATTTGCAAACCTTCACGCAATCCCCATCTCCCAGACAGCCATACTGACAATCGGTTTCTCCGCTATAGATAAGAGAAGAAATGACGCATGACCTCGGTCCCTGATATTCGGTGGTTTTTGGTCTTACATCGCAGCCTCCCTGACATCTTATCACGGCCAATGTAGGTTCCTTCTCCGCCACTTCTTTTCCAAGTACTTCTGAAATATGACTCATGATTTCATTACCTCCAACAGGACAGAACAGATCGGAAATATCCTCAGTGTTCACAAGCTTTTCAGCGAAGGCTTTGCAACCCGGTGAGCCACAACCACCACAATTTGCTGCAGGAAGTAAATCCTCTATTTCGGCAATAAGCGGGTCCTCATACACATAGAATCTCTTGGATACCACGTACAATACGAGTGCAGCTACAACGCCAAGTGCTGTTAGTAGGAGGATGCTATGTAACAGTGATTCTGACATCATTCAACTATAGCTTAAGAATTGAAACCCTGAAAGGTGTTTTAAGTTTATCCTTTAGGAAATAGAGCGTCAGGTAGTATGGGAGTAAAATGAACAGTGACAGTAATCCGGCGATCCCTTCGTCGAAAAAAAGGGAAGCAATGACCAGAGTTAAAAACATTAAAATAAATGGGAAAATGTAGGCCCAAAAGACGGCTTTGAGACCGGTGGTCTTTTTCAGGTAGACCTCAACCTCTTCGTTAAGGTTCAAAGATATGTCTGAATGATAAACCTCAATTTTCTTATCACTGGCACCCATGGCACCACATGCTCCACGCGCATGGCATGATGCGCAATCTAAATTGGGCTCAAGAGCAACAATAACAGAACTCGCTTTTATTCTTGAAATGTACCCTTTATGCGTAAATACATCTTTATTTGTACTGTCTGCAGTCATATCTCTTATAGCCTTAGTGCAACTAGCAAGTACTAAATTAAATATTTGACCCGTGGGATTATATGACTTATGTTAGGTTGAGATTCAGTTAAACTTTTTCTAAAATTTACCTGGTTCAGGCCTTAACTCAACAGGATACTAGGTTTTTTTGGACATATTCTCTTATTTTTGTGCGTTCTTTTTTAAATGGGTGGATATAACAATTAATATAACGGATAGAGAAGGCAAAGCACACGAGGTTTCTGCCCCAACCGACATGGCCATGAACCTGATGGAGGTCGTTAGATCTTTTGAATTGGCGCCGGAAGGAACCATTGGGGTTTGTGGTGGAATGGTGATGTGCGCTTCCTGTCAATGCTATATTTTAAGTGATCATCAGCTTCCTGAAATGCAAGATGAGGAGGAAGCGATGCTGTCCGAAGCATTTTATGTGAAGGAAAACAGTCGTTTAGGTTGCCAGATACCAATGGCTCCGGAAATGGAAGGACTGAAAGTAGAATTAGCTCCGGAGAGTTAGTCGGTCTCCATTTTTTGACGAACAAGGGGTAAGATCCGTTCCACTATTGCACTATAAGCGATTTCTGATAAATGTAATCCGTCGTCGGCGATCAATTCAGGTCGATTGAGCCCTTCTCTGCTGATGTCTGTGATGTTCAGAAAATCAATGCCCCGAGCAGAACAAAGGTCTTCAGCGAAACTGTTATAGAGATCTATTTCCATACTGGTAGTTGTGGGATCGCCCCAATTCTGTCCAAAAGTGCTGAAAGCATAATCAGGAATGGATAACACAATCACTCGTTCGTTTCTGTTGCCGGCCAGCGATGTGGACCTGCTCAGTAATTCTGAAAACTCGGTCTCATACTGCTGAAAGGGCCGCCCCTGAAACTGATTATTCACTCCGATGAGCAAGGTAACCATATCAAAATCGCTGTTCAGATTCTGACTGTCAATGGCCGATAGTAGATTTGCTGTGGTCCATCCTGAGGTGGCGATGATCTCAATTGAGGGGTTATAAACTGGGTCTGTGATCTGAGCCAGACTGTCCCTTAACTGCAAAGGGTAACTGCAGGTATTACAAACCCCTGTTCCAATGGTGTAACTATCTCCCAGGGAAAGGATCTTAACACTAAGCGTATCTGCAGGCCGAGTTTCGGGCTCAGTTCCCAAACTGCTTATTGGATTGCCCGGTTCTGAACAGGCTTGTAACAGAAAGGCGATCTGAAGGATCAATACACAGAAGGGCCGGCAGTAGCCGAACCTCTGTCTTTCCCTATTTAAAAGCATTGTGTCCCGTGATGTCCAGGCCGGTGATCAGCAGATGAATATCGTGTGTTCCTTCATAGGTGATCACACTTTCCAGATTCATCATATGACGCATGATACTGTATTCACCGGTAATACCCATGCCACCAAGAATTTGTCTGGCTTCGCGAGCAATATTGATGGCCATTTCAACATTGTTACGCTTTGCCATGGAGATCTGTGCAGAGCTGGCCCTATTCTCATTTTTTAATTGTCCTAGTCTAAAGGCCAGAAGCTGCGCTTTGGTGATCTCAGTGATCATTTCTGCCAATTTTTTCTGCTGTAGTTGAAAAGCGGCAATGGGTTTTCCGAACTGAATACGCTCTTTTGCGTATCGCAGGGCTGTATCATAACAGTCCATTGCAGCACCGATGGCACCCCATGCAATTCCATATCGGGCGGAGTCCAGACAACCCAGTGGTGCTCCAAGGCCGGACTTGTTTGGAAGCAGATTTTCTTTAGGGACCTTTACGTCCTGAAAGATCAGTTCTCCCGTGGCAGAGGCTCTCAGTGACCATTTGTTATGGGTTTCGGGTGTGGAAAATCCTTCCATTCCGCGTTCCACGATCAGGCCGTGAATCCTGCCTTCTTCATTTTTTGCCCATACCACAGCCACATCACAGAATGGAGAGTTGCTGATCCATAGTTTGGCACCATTGAGCAGGTAGTGGTCGCCCTTATCCTTGTAATGCGTTACCATACCTCCCGGATTAGAACCGTGATCAGGTTCTGTAAGCCCAAAAGAACCCATCCATTCGCCGGTAGCCAGTTTTGGCAGGTACTTCTGTCGCTGTTCTTCATTACCGTACTTCCAGATGGGGTACATCACCAAAGAGGACTGTACCGAAGCTGTGCTTCGCACACCAGAGTCGCCTCGTTCAATTTCCTGCATGATCAAACCGTAGGAGATCTGGTCTAATCCGGCACCCCCATATTCTTCAGGAATATAGGGTCCGAAGGCTCCGATCTCGGCAAGTCCATTAATGATCTGTTTCGGAAATTCTGCCTTTTGAGCATAGGACTCTATGATGGGAGAGATGTCGCGCTTCACCCATTCCCGGGCAGCATCGCGCACTAGTTTGTGCTCATCGCTCAGCAAATCATCTAGGTTGTAATAATCAGGTGCTTCAAATAGATCTGGCTTCATATTCAGCGAATTTTATGGAATAACAAAGGTAGCGAAATCGATTTCATTGCCCTAGAACGAAGCTACATTTTGAGGTAAAAATCCTTGGTAAGTTCAATGTAGGCTTTGGTGTACTCGTGCCGTTTTGTCTCGATGACGAGATCCTGTTCAACAACCTCTGATCGATCGAATGACAACTGCAGCAGCACCCTTTTGGGCTCGGAGTGTGGTGTACCTTTGACCTGGCAGATCCTTAGAGGGTACAATGCAGCAGAAGCTGCTAACTCCACAAAGGAACGATACGACTTATATGGAAGTATTACTGCCAGCTGCCCTTTTTCTGATAGGAGATTCGCTGCCGCGTACACCAGATGTTCAAATGGCATAGCGTCCTGAAAACGCGCCTGGTTTCTTGCTTTCTCTTGTGTTTTATAACTTCCGTCATAGAAAGGAGGGTTGCAGATCAACAGGTCGTATTGCTCTTCTACCCCTGCCTTGTCGGTAGACAGGTACTCAACAAATTCCATTAATGACGCATGGTAACAAAATAGTCGGTCGGCCCAGGGAGCATCCTCAAAATTCTCTGTGCACTGTTCATAGGCCTCGGCATCTATTTCAATGGCTTCGATGAAGCTTTGTGGTGCACGTTGGGCCATCATCAATGAAAGCAGACCGGTTCCTGCACCAATATCGAGAATGGTCTCAGGATCGTGATCCAGACTGCTCCAGGCACCCAGCAAGACACCATCAGTACCCACCTTCATGGCACAGCGATCTTGTTGAAGACTGAATTGTTTAAATTGAAATTCTCTGTTCATCACTGTCATTTCTGCGGAAGCAGGAATTTATTTTATTTCAATTACTATTGATGAGATTCCTGCATCCGCAGGAAATCACAGATTAGACGTAGTCAATGATAAATAAATAAAGAGATATGAATATAATCAAGAATCAACATCCAACTTTTCAAAAGTCTTGGTTCTTAAGTCTAGGAGCGCAGCAGTCTCTAGTCTAAATATAGATCAATAAGTCCTTCCGGAGTCTCCACGATGATCTGGCGTTTTTTTCTGTTCACCTCTTTGATAAACTCATCATTCATTGGGATCAGGAGCTCAGTTCCATCTCTGTCTATGACAAACAGGGCCTGAGCCGTGGAGTCATTTATCGAATCAATAATTCCAACAGGACCAAACTGTTGGTCCAACACCTCAAAACCAATCACCTCATGAAAGTAAAATTTATTGCCTTCCAGC
>CAWZYX010000076.1:0-14618 GCA_963966315.1 uncultured Winogradskyella sp.
GTATAAGGCCTCCGTTACATCGTGGTCAAAATTTGTGATGATCTTTCCACCTAAAGCAGCCTGCCGTGGAGAGGAGATCAGATTAAGAAACTGATACGTAGATTCACCACCTAATTGTGCCGATGCCAACAAGGGAAGAATCATTATAATAAAGCTAGCCAGTCGGAATGCCATCAAGCGCGCAAATTAACTAAATCTATATAAAAACGGCAGAGCTTGATTTTTATTTTTAATAAAACCTCCCGATCGTAAAGACCGGGAGGTGAGCTTACAAGGTTTTGGCGTTCTTTACTTTTTGTTTGGTAAGTGCCAGTTCCAGGACTTCTTTCATGTCCTTGACATAATGAAATTTTAATCCTTTCAGGTATTCTGGCTTGATTTCATCAATATCGCGCTTATTTTCCTCACAAAGCAGTATTTCTTTGATGTGAGCCCGTTTGGCTGCGAGTATTTTTTCTTTAATTCCTCCAACTGGCAATACCTTCCCTCTCAAGGTTATTTCGCCTGTCATTGCCAGATTGCGTTTCACTTTTCGCTGTGTGAACAATGATACCAGAGAAGTTAACATGGTAACACCCGCACTAGGTCCGTCCTTAGGAGTGGCACCTTCAGGAACGTGAATGTGTACATTGTACTTAGCAAACACATCTGGATTGATCCCAAATTGAGCTGCATTGGATTTGATATACTCCATAGCAATGGTTGCTGATTCCTTCATAACTTTTCCCAGATTTCCGGTAATGGATAAAGCCCCCTTTCCCTTTGATAAAATTGATTCGATAAACAGAATATCACCGCCTACTTTGGTCCAGGCGAGCCCAGTTACCACCCCTGCTGTTTCATTGTTTTCGTATTTATCTCTTTCCAATTTTGGCGCACCAAGCACTTCAATAACGGTATCCTTGGTTACCTTAATATCATACGCCTCGTCCATAGCAAGATGTTTAGCAGCATAACGCACCATTTTTGCAATTTGCTTTTCCAGACCTCTTACACCCGATTCACGAGTGTATCCTTCTACGATCATTTCCATTTGTGGTTTGCCAATTTTCAAAGCAGATTTATCGAGTCCATGCTCGGCGAGCTGCTTAGGCAACAGGTGCCTTTTTGCAATTTCCACCTTCTCTTCAATCGTATACCCTGTTACATTAATTATCTCCATTCGGTCAAGTAGGGCTGGTTGGATGGTATTGAGGCTGTTAGAGGTAGCAATGAACATGACCTTAGATAAGTCATAACCCATTTCCAAAAAATTATCGTAGAACTCATTATTCTGTTCAGGATCCAGAACTTCAAGCATGGCAGAAGAGGGATCCCCCTGATGACCACTGGACAGTTTGTCGATCTCATCCAGTACAAAAACAGGATTGGACGTTCCGGCCTTTTTCAGACTTTGGATGATTCTACCCGGCATAGCACCAATGTAGGTTTTGCGATGGCCTCTTATCTCTGCTTCATCTCTTAACCCACCAAGAGATATCCGAACGTATTCTCTGCCCAAGGCCTCAGCAATGGATTTACCTAAAGAGGTTTTTCCAACACCGGGAGGTCCGTATAAACACAAAATCGGAGACTTCATGTCATTTCGCAATTTTAAAACAGCGAGATACTCAATGATCCGTTTTTTTACTTCATCAAGACCATAGTGATCCCGATCCAGTATTCGCATGGCTCTTTTCAGGTCAAACTGATCCTCACTGAATTCATTCCAGGGAAGGTCCAAAAAGAGGTCGAGGTAGTTTCTTTGAATTGAATATTCCGCCACCTGAGGATTCATGCGTTGCATTTTCGCCAATTCCTTTTCAAAGTGTGACTTCACCTTATCATCCCATTTCTTATCTTTGGCCCTAACTCTCATTTCTTCTATCTCCTCTCCATAGGACACGCCCCCACCAAGCTCTTCCTGTATCATTTTCATTTGCTGCTGTAAAAAATACTCTCGCTGCTGCTGATTAAGGTCGCTTTGTACTTTGGATTGAATGTCATTTTTCAGTTCCAATTTCTGAAACTCGATGTTCATGAATTTCAAAGTGGATAATGCACGGTCCTGAAGATTACTTGTTTCCAGCAATTCCTGTTTTTCCTCAACACTCAAATTCATATTGGAAGAAACAAAATTGATCAGAAAAGAATTACTCTCAATATTTTTGATGGCAAAACTGGCCTCCGTAGGAATATTTGGACTTTGCTTAATTATTTCAAGAGAAAGATCTTTGATAGAATCTATAATGGCCTTGAATTCATCGTTATTAGAATCCGGTTTCAGCTCTGGCAGATCAGAAATTGTTGCACTCAGATAAGGTTTCTCAGAGACGAGGCTTTCAATTTTAAACCTCTTTTTCCCCTGAATAATAATGGTTGTATTTCCATCGGGCATTTTCAAGACCTTCAAGATACGCGCCACAGTTCCAATTTGGAATATGTCCTTAGCACCCGGGTTCTCAACAGATTCGTCTTTTTGAGCTACCACTCCTATAACCTTACTTCCTTTATTAGCATCGTTAATAAGCTTAATAGACGTATCTCTTCCCGCCGTTATTGGAATAACCACCCCTGGAAATAACACCGTATTCCTTAAGGGTAAGATTGGTAACGATTCCGGTAAGGCTTCGCTATTTATTAGCTCCTCGTCCTCAGGTGTCATAAGTGGTATCAGCTCCGAATTTTCGTCAAAATCCTGCAATGACAAACTGTCAAGACTTAAAAAATTTGTTTTTCCCATAGTATTGAATAAGTCATTCTGTCATTCAAACAAACAGAATCAACTTCGAATTATTTTTTTTATTTTATCTAAGCAGTTGTTATTCATTTACTTAACAAACGCTCAACTACTACTTACCGCTATCTTTGTCCAATAGTTATGCCATTTAAAAAACGTGATCCATGATTTTTTTGATCGGAACTGTAACAAACACCAAAAGCATCTATCTTTATAATAAACCAATCATTTTTTGTCATACGCTAATTACCATATCAATGAGTTAGTTGAATCGTGCCGAAATGGAGATCAGCAGGCGCAAATGGAAGTTTACAAAAGATATTACAAAGCCATGTATAACACGAGTTTAAGAATTGTAAAGGATGATTTTGAAGCAGAGGACATTATGCAAGACTCCTTTCTTTTGGCTTTCACCAAGCTGGATAAGCTCAAAAGCAATGAACTTTTTGGTGCATGGTTAAAGCGAATTGTTGTCAACAATAGTATTGGTCATTATCACAAAAATCAAAAAATGAACACTACAGGTATCGATGATGTTCTTTATAAACTGGAGGATAAAACGGAGAATCAATCAGATTTTGTTTCCAAGGTTTCGGTAGACCAGGTAAAACAAGCTATAAATGGTCTCAAACAAAGTTATGCCGTTGGCTTAACCCTTCACCTTATCGAAGGTTATGATTACGAAGAGATTGCTGAAATCATGAAAATCTCCAATGGCAATTGCAGAACGCTCATTTCAAGGGCAAAGGCCCAACTCAGAAATCAACTTGACACTTATTTAACACCTGAGCTATGATGAAAAATGACATTGATAAATTGTTTGACACCCTGGAAGGAACTTTTGATACCCAGGAGCCTTCATTGGGACATGAGCTAAGGTTTGAGCAAAAACTGAAGGCTCTGAATAATGGTAAAAATGGGGCTAAAACTGGAAATGGCAGTATGTATCGCTTCTTCTTGGCCGCAGCCGCAGCTTTGGTAGTAGCATTAGGCATTTTTGTGAATCAACCTGATGGGTCTCAGGGAATGGAGTTGGCCAGTGTATCAAAAGAGTTCTCACAAACTCAGGATTTCTTTACTGTAGCCATAAGAGAGGAACTTAAAAAGATTGAAGCAGAACGCTCACCTTTTACAGAGGACCTTATTTATGACGGCCTACGGCAACTAGAGAGACTGGAACTAGAATATGACAAGCTGAAAATTGACCTTGCTCAAAGTCAAAAAGACAATCGAGTGATCTATGCAATGATCTCCAACTTTCAAACCAGAATAGACATCTTAACCAACCTATTGGAACAAATAGAAAACGTAAAACAATTAAAAGCAAAACAAAATGAAACCACACGTACTCTTTAATCTTCTAATGATAACACTTCTTCCGGGGTTGTTGATGGCAAAAAATCCCGACTCTAAAGTCCACTATAAGACAGAAAGGGAAAAAACCATTCAGAAAACATTTAAAGTCAATTCGGACGCCACTCTTCAAGTAGATAACAGCTACGGAAATGTAGACGTTATCACCTGGGACCAGAACACAGTAGATTTTGACATTACCATCAAGGTCTCAGGTTCCAATGAAGGAAAGGTCATGGATAAGCTCAATGATATTGATGTTAGGTTCAGTAACTCACCAAGTATGGTTTCTGCTGAAACCATGTTTGGAAAGAAAAAGAATAATTCCTGGTGGAGCTGGGGAAATAACAATCTGAAAATTGAAGTGAACTATGTCGTCAAGATTCCAAAAACAAATAACATTGAGATTAGTAACGACTACGGGGGGATTAATGTGGATCAATTAATCGGAAGAGCCGAACTGAGCTGTGATTATGGAAAAATTACTACCAAGGAACTCATGGCCGATAATAACAGCATCAGCTTCGATTATTCCAATGGTTGCTACTTCGAATACATTAAAAGCGGAACTATCAGGGCAGACTACAGTAGTTATACCGTATCCAAGGCCAACAGTCTTGAAATTAGTGCAGACTATACCAAGTCTACCGTAGAGGCTGTCGAAGATCTGGTTTATAACTGTGATTATGGATCTATCAATGTGGATAACATTAATAACCTCACAGGTAATGGTGATTACCTGACAGTCCGATTGGGTAATGTTTACAAGAATGTTTCTTTGAAAGCTGATTACGGATCTATTAAAATTGACAAAATGGCTTCAAATGCAGGAAATGTAGAAATACAGACCGATTATACCGGAATTACTATAGGACATGATAAAGACTACTCATTTCAATTCGAAATTCAATTAGAGTATGCCTCCTTAAGAAATTCGGATGATTTTGAATTCATTAAAAGCAGAATTGAATCATCCGAGAAGTATTACCTAGGTTATTATGGAGACCCAAGTTCATCCAACAAAGTTACCATCAACTCCGAATTTGGGAGTGTCACCTTCAAAAAACAATAAATTAAAAATCATCATGAAAACACTTAATAAAATCTTTCTGTTTGCTCTATTAAGCACTACCGCAGTATCCTTCGCACAATGGGGAGGAAAAGGGGTAAAAGGAAATGGGAATATGACAACTGTGAATAGAACAACAGGCAATTACAACAGTATAAAATGTGCCGGTTTTATGGATTTTAAATTAATTCCAGGATCAGAAGGCAATATTACCATTGAAGCGGAATCGAATCTGATTGAATACATCACAACAGAAATTAAAAATGATGCACTCATCGTTAAAGTTAAAAACAATATGAACTTGAAACCGAGTAAAAATAATCCCATTCTCATCACCATTCCATATGAAAGTGTACACCATGTGTCGCTCTCAGGATCCGGTGACCTATGGAACGAAGGTACTCTGGTAAGCAGTAGTTTTGACACCTCTATTTCGGGAAGTGGCGATGTGGTGCTTGAGATTAGTTCCAGCAAGGTTAAAGGTAGTGTATCAGGTTCAGGCGATTTAACCCTCAAGGGTACCACCACAGATTTAGTCGCCAGTGTCACCGGTTCAGGTGATTTCCATGGATTTGATCTGGAATCTGTTAATGTGGATGTTTCTGTCACCGGTTCTGGCGACGCCGCTGTAAATGTATCCGGTGAACTCAGAGCGAGAGTAACCGGCTCAGGAGACATAGAGTACAGAGGTGCTCCAACCCGGGAAGACAGTAAGGTGACCGGGTCCGGAAGTATTCAGAATTGATCTGTCCGAGCTACCAAAGCGATAAAACCCACAGCGACTGCTGTGGTTTTTTTATGGATGCCTAGGAACCCTTAAGAGCAACAAAATTCCCACAATAAAGAAAGTAACCAAAAAAAGAATAGAATTGCGCATGCTACCTGTGATCTGGTCAATCATACCGTATATAAGCATCCCTATCACAATTCCAATTTTTTCTGCAACGTCAAAAAAACTGAAAAAAGAGGTGGTATCCTCTGTTTCGGGTAAAAACTTAGAATAGGTAGAACGCGCCAGAGATTGAATACCTCCCATCACAAAACCTACGGTTCCTGCTGCGATGTAAAACTGTACAGGCTCATACATGAAGTAAGCATACACGCAAAGCATCATCCAAATAAAATTGACGCCGATTAGGGCCTGAATATTTCCGAATTTTTTTGATGCAAACGACGTTAAATAGGCACCCAGAATTGCCACAAGCTGAATAATGAGTATGCTTCCAATGAGCCCAAAAGACTTGGCATCCTCATCGCCCCAGGCAATTTCCTCTTCTCCAAAATAAACAGCTACAAGCATAATGGTCTGCACCGCCATGCTAAATACAAAAAAAGCATATAGATAGCGCTTAAGACGGAGATCATTCTTCAATTGTAACCAGACACCCTTTAACTCTCTGAATCCGTTCAGTAAGACCCTTCTTGTAACTCTCTTGCCATTAGAAGCACCTTTGGGAAGAACATGAAAGGTGTACTGGCTGAATCCAGCCCACCATATTCCAACGGTTACAAAGGAGTAACGCATCATCTGCATTTTATCTGCACCATCTTCCTGACTCATCACCATCACCAGATTAATAATCAGCAGAATGACGCTGCCCAGGTAACCCATGCCAAAACCTTTGGCGCTAATGCGGTCTTGCTGTTTTGGATAAGCAATGTCCGGTAAATAAGAATTGTAAAACACCAGGCTTCCCCAATAGCCAATCAAACCCATAAAGTAGAATAAAAGGCTCAGGTGTATACGATCCAGATCAAACCAGAACAAACCAACGCAACCTAAGGATCCCAGATAGCAAAAGAATTTCATAAAGCTCATTTTGTTACCCAGGTAGTCTGCTATACCCGAGAGAAGAGGGGACAAAAATGCCACAACCATAAATGTAAAAGCTGTAACGAAGGTTATCAGTGCAGTACTCTTAAATTCGAATCCAAATGCTTCAACCGTCTTAATGTCGGTTAAAAAAAGAGCTGAATAAAAAATTGGAAAAAGGGATGAGGCAATGGTAAGCGTATAGACAGAATTAGCCCAATCATAAAAGGCCCAGGCGTTTAAAATCTTCTTACGGCCTTTAGGAGATGATTTCATTAATAAAGATCAGTTAAGCGGTCTGAAACTAGTCACACCAAATTTAGCTGCCTCTTGCTTCGCTTGAGGTGATAACTCCTTCAATGCCTGAATTCTGTTATCATTGCTTGGGTGTGTACTCATAAATTCAGGGGGAGCCTCTCCTCCACTTTTGGCTTTCATCCGCTCCCATAATCTGGCACCTTCATCCGGATTGTATCCTGCAATTGCGGACAGTATCAATCCGATTTTGTCTGCCTCATTCTCATGTTTCCTGCTAAATGGCAGGGTTCCACCATAGGTTGATGCCAACCCATATGCCGCCATATAAAGTTGCTGATCTTCCACGGTTTCGCTACTTGAGGCCACGGCCACGGCTCCAGCCCCTAGTTGCTGTAGCATACCTGAACTCATTCGTTGCTGTCCGTGATTGGCAAGGGCGTGTGCTACTTCGTGCCCCATGATAATGGCTACACCTGTTTCATTTTGAGCAATGGGTAAAATACCTGTGTAAAAGGCAATTTTTCCTCCCGGAAGACACCAGGCATTCACCTGTTCAGAATCAATAAGGCTGTACTGCCATTTATATTGGTCCAGGTAGCCCTGATATCCATTGGCATTGAGCCATCGCTCGGCTGCATTGGCGATGCGCTCCCCTACGCGCTTGATCATTTCTGCGTCCTTGGTTCCTGTGATCACCTTACTCTCGGCAAGCACCTGATTATACTGCGCAAAGGAGGATGGAAAAATATCATCATTTGAGACAAAGGCCATCGTTTTTTTGCCTGTAAAAGGATTGGTTGCACAACCTAGTAGAACTAGCAGGGCTGCAATGAAAATAACTTTTGTTTTCACGGTCATGGTATTTTGAACATGTTAAAGCTACAAATCACTTCCCGAATTTAAAAATTAAAATATACGTCTTATGATTGTCCAATTAAATGTAACTCTGAAAAATTCTTATCCACCCTCATTGAATATACCCCGTTGATTTTGAGATGTTTAAGGGGTATTTTTTTATTGTCTACTTGAATCTCACTTATTTCAAAAGGCAAGCCGTGAAAACACAGTTTGAAATGGGAGTAATCCGTGGTGTATTTGCCCTCCTTATGCTGGTTAATAATGAGTTCATTCTTCCTTCCGGTGAGTTTAAAATTTCTGAGGCTGTAGCGCCCCTTGGTGTAATCGTAACCATCCTGCGCATCACTAAAGAATTGGCTCGTTTCATTCCCCTCTTTGTAAAAAACATCAAGTGTCACCTCTGTTATTTCCTTTTCACCAACAAATTGTTGAATAGGATATTTTGGTATAATTGCTCCTTCCTTTATATAAATAGGCATTACATCGATATCTGCATCTACCCAAAGCTCTCTACCACCACTCAGGCGTTCATCGGTCCAGAAATTGTACCATTCTCCTCGTGGGATATACATACGTCTGCCCTTTGCATTGCCTTCCAATACGGGACAAGCAAGAATGTGATCTCCAAAAATAAACTCGTCAGTTCTGTAGTGTGTCTGCACATCTTCCTGGTCGTAAAGCACTAAAGATTTAAGCATAGGGGTTCCAAGGTCTACATAATTCCAGAAGGCCGTATAGATGTATGGAAGAAGCTGGTATCTGATTTCGATGAACTTTTTTACAATAGCAGTGATGTCTTTATCAAACGACCATGGCTCCTGATCTCCGTGATCCCCCGAAGAATGAACCCTGAAAAACGGATGGAAGACCCCTAGTTGTACCCATCGAGCAAATAGCTCTCCCGAAGGCTGTTCTGCAAATCCGCCTATATCGCTTCCTGCAAAAGAAAATCCGGACATGGCAAGCCTTTGTGCCTGTATATTTGCAATCCACAGGTGCTCCCAGGTAGCTACGTTATCTCCTGTCCAGGTGGACGTATAGCGCTGTGTTCCTGCATAAGCGGCTCTGGTGATAACAAACGGACGTTTGGGATAGGAGTATTTTTTAAGACCGTGATAAGTGGCCCTTGCCATTTGCATTCCATACACATTATGTGCTTTTCGATGACTACAGGGATTACCATCATAGTCATGACGCACGTCATCGGGGAAAGTTTTGTTTGGGACCTCCATAACAGCAGGTTCATTCATATCATTCCAAACACCTTTAATTCCGATCTCTTCAATGAGCTCTTTAAACAGCCCAGACCACCATTCGCGGACTTCAGGATTAGTGAAATCGGGAAAATAACACTCTCCTGGCCATACTTTTCCCTTCATATAATCCCCGTCGGCCCGTTTACAGAAGTAGTCGTTCTCAATTCCTTCTTTGAATACCTTGTAATCCTTGTCAATTTTTATTCCCGGATCGATGATGGCCACGGTCTTAAACCCCTGTTCTTTCAATTCATTCACCATCTTTTTGGGATCAGGAAAGTAATCCTTGTTCCAGGTAAAACACCTGAATCCATCCATGTAATCGATATCCAGATAAATGGCATCGCATGGGATTTTTAGTTTTCTGAACTTCTGAGCGACTTCTTTAACCCTACTCTCAGGGTAATAACTCCATTTACACTGATGAAAGCCCAGAGCCCAAAGAGGAGGTAACTGATGTGGTTTTCCTGTTAAGTCCGTATAACTCTCAACAACGTCCATCATATTGGGACCGTAAAAAAAGTAATAATTCATTTCGCCCCCCTGGACCCAGAAGCTGGTTACATTTCGTCGTTCATGGGCAAAATCGAAAGAAGCCTTAAATGAATTATCAAAAAAGATTCCGTAGGCTTTTCCGTGATGTAAGCCCGTATAAAAGGGAATGGCCTTATATATAGGGTCAGAATCCTTTCCAAAGGCATAAGAATCTGTAACCCAATTGTCGTACCTACGACCTTTTAAATTGATGTGATTGGGTTTGTCACCCAGCCCGTAGTAGCTTTCACCATCATTTGATACCTTGCTCATCTTAACAATGTTACCTCCATATTGATAACTCTCTTCCCAGTGAAATCCGATTTCATCCTGATTGATCAGAAAATTATCAATTACATCATAAATCGAAACCCTAAGCGTTTTTTTAGAGATCTTACACCGCAGCTTTGAAGTGATTATCTGGTAACTCTCCTTATCCTCCTCAATTTCCAACTTGTTGTAGCCTGTGCTTGCATACTTTGTGATGGCATAAGAAAAATCATTGTCCAATTTTCCGGTGGTTGCGTATCTGAAGCGTAACACACTGTCTCTAACTATGGTAAGCTCGAGAATAACATCGTTTGCAGATGTAAAATAGAGAGTATCTACATCCTTTTTAAAATCAACAATATATGATGGAAACTGATTGCCTTTATGCTCTAATTCTGTATTTACAATCATTGCTTATTTATTATTTGGTGGTTGTAAAAAAACGGAAAATCCAGTTGATTTAAAAGGGTTTGGAAACCATATTACTATTACTTTTCAACTATAACGATTTCGTGATCTGTCAGTCCTGAAAAATTATTTGTAGACCAAATGAAAAATCCTACTTTTAACCCACCCGGGCCATTACCCTAAAACTGATAATGCGTAAACTGAATGATTTCTTTACTCTCATTGATAGTTACATTGGTAGTTCAGTTTGGTTTCCCTACATATTGTTGGGAACAGGCCTGTTCTTCACGCTCTATTTAAAATTTCCCCAAATACGCTATTTTCTGTTCGCGTTTAGAGTGGTGCGTGGCAAATACGATAAAGAAGGTAACGAAGGAGATACCAATCACTTCCAGGCACTTACTACGGCCCTGTCGGGCACCGTTGGAACAGGAAATATTGCCGGGGTAGCTCTCGCCATTCATATTGGTGGTCCTGCAGCTGTATTCTGGATGCTCATGACGGCAATACTGGGAATGTGTACTAAGTTTGTTGAAGTTACTTTATCGCATAAATATCGAGAAAAAGCAGAGGATGGCTCAATTGCTGGAGGACCTATGTATTACATGAAGAATAAGCTAAATATGAAATGGCTTGCCGTCATTTTTGCTTCGGCTACCGTACTATCTTCCTTCGGAACCGGCTCCTTGCCGCAAATTAACAGTATCACCTCTTCCTTAAAAGCCACGTTCGGATTCGATAAGATGCTGGTCGGCGGTATATTATCGGTTCTTCTTGGACTGGTCATCATTGGAGGAATCAAGCGTATTGCTGCAGTTACTTCTAAATTAGTACCGGGAATGGCACTTATTTATTTTATTGGTGCACTTTCAGTGATTGTATTTAATTATGAAAACATCATTCCTTCACTTGTCTCTATTTTTGCCGATTTATTTACAGGCTCTGCAGCCACGGGTGGTTTTTTAGGCGCATCCATTAGTTTTGCATTTAACAAAGGAGTGGGCAGAGGATTATTCTCTAATGAGGCCGGACAAGGTAGTGCTCCTATTGCTCATGCAGCAGCCAAGGCCAATCAACCCATGTCTGAGGGTCTGGTAGCCATACTCGAGCCTTTCATCGATACAATTGTCATTTGCAGTATTACCGCTCTGGTACTCTTGTCCTCTGGTGTTTGGCAGGAAAAATTACCTAATGAATTCGACTACATTGATATGCAGGTATTAAAAGGTGTGTATTCAGATGAGACGGAATGGGGTCGAATGAAGCTTGCCAATCACATTAACGGATCTGAGATGCAGGAGTTATTTGATGGCACCTTAACGGTTAAAGAGGGTCGTATCCAAAATGATGTTTCGGTTTTGCATGCCAGATCACTTGCCGAAGACGTTCTGGTCCAGCTTAATGGTTTGCCGCTCGATGGCACCGTATCGATCGTAGAAGGAAAACCGGAGGACCTGAACATTATTTTTTCGGGTAATTCTCTGGTGCACAGTGCCCCTTTGACTGCAGAGGCCTTTACAAGGAGTTATTTTGGATGGTACGGGCAATACATTGTGTCAATAGGTTTATTGCTCTTTGCATTCAGCACAGCGATCAGCTGGTCCTACTACGGAGGAAGAGCGATGACCTTTTTAATGGGAACAAAATCTGTGAAATACTACCGTATTGTTTACGTTCTAGCTTTTTTCATTGCTTCCTTCGCAGATACCACCATCATTTGGACGCTCTCTGGGATCACCATCGCCCTTATGACGCTCCCAAACCTATTTGGAATTCTAATGCTGCGTAAAGACATGAAGCAAACGGTTGCTGATTACTGGAGCAATTTTAAAAAAAACTGGCCCCACGAATCAACACCGGAATGATAAGCGCTAAACCATGGATGAAGGTTTAATTATGTTTCTTGTCGCCTGGTTATTTGGTGTACTTAAAGACAACCATAGCAAGTGGTGGAATCGTAACGGAAACAGAGTGGTCCCTGAATTGACATGGCTTTGCTGAGGTGGTTTGTACTTTATTTCTAAATTCCCCACTTCCGAAATACTTTTTAAGATCACTGTTAAAGACTTCTTTTAGCCTGCCTTTTCTCGGGACACCCATATGGTATTTCTCTCGAGGCACCGGGGTCATGTTCATCGCTACAATAAGGTCATCGGTCTCATGTTGACCCTTTCGAATGAATACCAGCACAGAGTTTTCCGAATCATTATAGTCAATCCATTCAAAGCCTTCGGCAGAAAATTGCTTTTCAAAAAGTGCAGGTTCTTTCTTGTACAAACTATTGAGGTCTTTTATAAGGGACTGAACCCCTTTATGTGGATCGTATTGAAGCAAATGCCAGTCCAGACTCTGCTGAAAATTCCACTCCCCGCTCTGACCAAATTCTGCACCCTGAAACAAAAGTTTGGTTCCTGGATGGGTAAACATATAGCTGTACAATAACCTCAGGTTCGCAAAACGCTGCCACTCGTCTCCAGGCATACGCCCAAGGATGGAATGCTTTCCATATACTACTTCATCGTGGCTCAGCGGCAGCATAAAGTTTTCAGTGAAGGCATAGGTCATGGAAAAGGTGAGGTCATTTTGGTGATGCTTCCTGTAAACAGGCTCTTTAGCAAAATACTGAAGCGTATCATGCATCCATCCCATCATCCATTTCATCCCAAAACCGAGACCTCCAATGTATGTTGGTTTGGACACCATAGGGAAAGAAGTGGATTCCTCTGCAATGGTTTGAACATCTGGAAAATCTTTGTATACCGCTTCGTTCATTTCCCTCATAAAAGCAATGGCTTCAAGGTTTTCTCTTCCCCCGAACATGTTGGGCTCCCATTCCCCTTCTTCGCGACTGTAGTCCAAAAAGAGCATAGAGGCAACTGCATCGACCCTGAGCCCATCGGCGTGAAACTGATCCAGCCAAAACAAGGCGTTGCTTATTAAAAATGACTTGACTTCGTTTCTACCATAATTGAAAATAAGACTTTTCCAATCCGGGTGGTAGCCCTTTCTGCGATCGGGATGCTCGTACAGATGGGTTCCATCAAAGAACCCAGGCCATGTGCGTCTTCAGGAAAGTGGGATGGCACCCAATCCAGAATAATACCAATATCATTCTGATGCAATTTATCGACGAGCAACTTAAATTCTTCAGGGTAACCAAACCTGGAGGTGGGTGCAAAATAACCCGTTAGTTGATAACCCCAGGAGGGATCGAATGGGTATTCCATTATGGGCATGAGCTCCACATGAGTAAAATTCATTTCCTTAACGTAGGCCACTAACTCATCCGCCAACTCAGTGTAAGAAAGAAACCTGTTTTCTTCAACCTTTTTCTTCCAGGACCCCAAATGCACTTCATATACAGAAAAGGGTGCTTCAAGAGAATTATGTTCCTTTCTCTTCTTCATCCAATCCCTATCCTTCCAGGAATAATTATCATCCCAAACGACAGAAGCAGTGTTGGGGGGATGCTCACATCTCCTGGCGTAGGGATCTGCTTTTTCGGTCTTGACGTCATTGTGGTGGCTGTGGATCTTATACTTGTAAACAGAACCCTTTCCAACATTTGGTATAAATCCCTCCCAGATACCGGAGGCATCCCACCGCACATTAAGCAGATGTTCTCCTTCCAGCCAGAAATTAAAATCGCCAATGACGCTAACCATTTTGGCGCTTGGCGCCCAAACAGCAAAGTAGGTACCTTTTACCCCATCCACAGTCGTGATGTGAGAACCAAATTTTTCGTAAAGACGGAAATGTTTTCCCGATTTAAACAGATCTATATCAAATTCTGTAAATCTGCTGTGCGCGATGACTTCTGCCATAAATTAGTGATTAATAATATTAGAGATGCCTTTTAATGGAATAACAGCCCACTGTGGTCGGGAGTTAAGCTCATATCCCAACTCATAAACTGCCTTTTCTAACAAAGAATACTTGAGAAGGAATATTCGCTCCTGCTGGTACCCAATATTAATGTTGGCATTTTGAATTTCGGTAACATAAGTCCCCAGAAACAATCCTACAAAATACTGATAGAGAATCTCTCCGGCTTCAAACAATTCCGGTAAACTCTTATTA
>CAWZYX010000077.1:0-14592 GCA_963966315.1 uncultured Winogradskyella sp.
TTAAACTTAAAAATTAAAGTATCAGATCAATTTGAAACCTATCTGATACAGAAGAGGTTTAACACAGAAACAGTGAGAATTCACGGTCTTTTAAAACAAGGCAGCGAATTAAAACAAACAGAAGAAGAGGCTCTAAAGTCGTTTTTAAACTATCTTCAAAACGCCGTCATTGTGGCTCACCACGCCGCATTTGATGTCTCCATGATCAATCAAGGATTAAAACGCTTGGGTTTACCAAACTTGAAAAACAAGGTTTTAGACACCGGACATATCAATCTTAAAACTAAAGGCCATCGTCATAACAAATATGTTAGCTTGGATGAACTTAGCAAAGAATTTAACATCCCTCAGCATGACCGACATACTGCTTCTGGTGACGCCTTTATCACGGCCTTGTTATTTTTAAAGCTTGTGAAATCCCTTAGCAAGAATCAAAACATTTCTCTAAGTGATTTGATGAGCAAAAAAGAACGCATTGGGCTATTATAGACCATTTTAAACAGCTACGGCTGAGCCTATGAAATTGATTTCTATACTCTCCCCTTTGATTTGATCCGGACAATACCACTTTGACAATGAGTAAATCACTGTTTTTAACTATTTCTTATCTGAGTTTAATGCTTATGGCTTATTCTCAAAATAATGAGAGCTTTAAATTTCAGGCAGAGATTAATACGGATAACGACGCCTTTATTATATGGGAGAACTTTGATCGTTATTATACTTATGGAGCTGGATTTAGACTCGCTTTTAAAGCTAAAAATCTATTAGGACTGCAAAATTTGTTTAAAACCAAACGTGATTTTTTCTTTTCTGCTGGTCTGCGATCAGAAGGCTATACACCAACTAGAGACGATTATTCAATTGTAGAGATAAGAGAGGAGGATTTTAATTTTGAAAGGCCCTTTGCCGGTTTGCTATTCGGAACCTTTGATGCTACTTATTTGTTTGAGCAGTCATTCTTAAGAACAGAACTTTATCTCGGAATTATGGGACCCTCCGCATACAGCCGAGAAATACAAGATTGGATCCATGAAAATATAACAGATGATGACTTAATCGATGGTTGGCAATTTCAAATACCGGATCAGCTTATTATCAATTTAAACTTGTACTATGCCAAAGCTTTGTACCGTCATCAACAATGGTTTGAGTTGTATGCACAAGGAGAGCTAAGAGCAGGGAATTTATACATGGATCTTACTCCTCTATTAGGCTTTAGAATTGGAGTATTTGAAAGTTTATCTCAATCCAATGCATTTGGTAATGGTCTAGTTTTATCTAAGTCCGTGAAGGAAATATATTTTAGGAGTACTTTTTCTGCAACAGCAACGGCATATAATGGAACGGCTCAGGGACCTCTTTTCAATAATGATTTTGAATTTGTAATCGATGATCTAAGCCATTTGCATACGTCCATGTCTCACGGAATCTTCTTCACCTGCTCACGTTTTGGGGCGAGTTTTGATCATATTTTCACCTTCGGTAAGGAGAATAAAAAGGTTAGACATATTTACGGAAGGTTTTCGTTTACTTATCGCTTTTAATGAAAAAGCACACCCTTAACAGAGCGTGCCTTTTCCCTAACTAATAAACCAATTAACAAATTGAGAAGGTCATCACAAGTGATGTTATATCACTGCGACTAATTTTTCTTTTTGTTCAGATGTCGCAGGAGTTTCTTCAAATTGATTTGAAGTATTTTTTGCGCCACCCGCTTTCAGAGCCTTTTCTCCGGTAAAGAAGGTCTTATGATCATCTCCGAGGTCTGACCCTGCCATTCTCTGATGCTTTACACAGGCCACACCTTTTCTAATTTCCTGACGTTGAACATTTTTAACATAAGCAAGCATCCCCTCTTCACCAAAATATCCTTTTGACAAATCATTCATATGCAGCGCTGTTGTATGATAGGTAGGCAATGTGATCAAGTGATGAAATATTCCAGCCTCTCTGGCACCATCCATTTGAAAGGTTCTGATTCTTTCATCTGCTCTTAGGCTCAACTCTGTTTGATCGTATTTAGCATTCATGAGCTCATCTCTTTTATACATAGATACATCTTCTCCATTAAGCAGCATATCATCATAGACCTGATGTCTAAAGTTTAGAGTCCAATTAAAAGAAGGAGAATTATTATAGACCAATTTTGCATTTGGGACCACGGCTCTAACTCTGTTGATCATGTGAGCTATTTGCTTCACATTGGGGGTTGGTGTTTCAATCCACAACAGATCGGCACCATTTTCCAGACTTGTGATACAATCCAGTACCACTCTATCTATATTGGAACCATCTCTAAACTTATAGAGGCCATTAGGTAATCGCTTAGGACGCATCAATTTACCGTTTCGCTTTAACAAAACGTCATCTTCGTTAGCCTCGGCAATGGTAATTTCTTCGGCATCAATAAATGCCAAATACTGCGATGCTAAATCCCCTGGTTCTTTACTTACAGGTAATTTTTGGGTTAATCCTGCACCTTCAGAATCGGTTCTGGCCACAATGATTCCGTCTTCAACACCAAGTTCCAAAAAGGCATATCTCACCGCATTTAGTTTGGCGATAAAATCTTCATGAGGAACTGTTACTTTACCATCCTGATGACCGCATTGCTTGGCGTCGGACACCTGATTTTCGATTTGTATGGCACAAGCGCCTGCCTGTATCATTTTCTTAGCTAGCAAATAGGTAGCCTCTTCATTTCCAAAACCAGCATCTATATCAGCAATAATTGGAACCACATGGGTTTGAAAATTATCGATTTCTTGCTGTACGTCTTCTCCATTTTCCAGGCGTCTGAACAGGTCATTCAACTCAATAGCATCTGCCTGACGCAGAAAATCATAAATTTCTTCAATGAGGGCAGGCACAGCGGTTTTCTCGTGCATCGATTGATCGGGCAGCGGACCAAACTCAGAACGTAAGGCCGCAACCATCCAGCCAGATAAATATAAATAGCGTTTTTCGGTGGTCTTGTGGTGCTTTTTAACAGCGATCATTTTTTGCTGTGCTACAAATCCATGCCAACATCCCAGAGACTGCGTGTAATTGGTATGGTCCAAATCATATTCGGCCATATCTCTTCTCATAACGGCCGCCGTGTAATTGGCAATGTCAAGACCGGTAGAAAACCTGTTTTGAAGCATCAAACGCGCAGCATTCTGAGGGATCACTGCATTCCAGGCCTCTCCGTACTTTTCTTTTAGGGCCTTCACGGCCTCATAAGCCGATTTGTAATTGTTAGACGATAAATTTTTCATAGTTTTGGATTGATTATAATTAATGAAGTCCCGCATAGAATGTTGCCGCATTCGCGGGGTTTTTTTATAAATATGCATATCCCGGAAGAGTGAGAAACTCTTCGAACTCCTCCTGAACAATTAATCGTTTAAAAAGACCTATAGCCAAGGGAAATTTGGTTCTTTCAATCCTATCTTCACCGATTTCTGTAATGAGTTTTTCTACCTCATCATAAAAAATGCTTTCAAACAGAGACATGTTAAAAACACGACCGTCTTCGAGGGTTACCTCATTGTGCAGCCATTGCCACACTTGAGTTCTTGAAATCTCTGCAGTTGCAGCGTCCTCCATGAGATTGTAAAGGGCTACTGCCCCATAACCACGTAACCAGGCTTCTAAATAGAGGATACCTACATTTATGTTTTTTCTAATGCCTTCTTCGCTCACTGACCCAAGTGGTAGTTCCAATAAATCTTCCTCTGACACCGAGACATCTTCGCGCGTTCGGAATATCTGGTTAGGCGTTGGCATGTATTTATCAAATTCTTTCATTGCAATCGCCACCAGAGCAGGATGTGCAACCCAAGTACCATCATGGCCATTTTTAGCTTCACGTTCCTTGTCTACTCTCACTTTTTCCAGTGCTTTCTCATTGGCTACCGGATTATTTTTGATAGGAATCTGTGCGGCCATACCTCCCATGGCGTGGATTCCACGTTTATGACAACGTTGTATGACGTAATTCGAATAAGCGGCCATAAAAGGAGTAGTCATCGTTACCTGATCCCTGTTGGGGACTACAAAACCCGGATGATTTCTAAATTTTTTGATATACGAAAAGATGTAGTCCCATCTCCCACAATTCAGCCCAACGATATGGTCCCTAAGCTCAAATATGAATTCGTCTAACTGAAAACTTGCCGTAATAGTTTCAATCAATAAGGTAGCCTTAAAGGTGCCTTTTTCGATATTTAAATACTCTTGAGCAAAGACGAAAACCTCATTCCACCATCTGGCCTCCAGATAGTGTTCCAGTTTAGGCAGATAGAAGTAAGGGGCTGTTCCTTTTTCCAATAAAATGTGAGCGTTATGGAAAACGTACAATCCAAAATCCACCAAGCTTCCTGATAATTCCTCATCATCAATTACCAAATGCTTTTCATTAAGATGCAGACCTCTTGGTCGCACAAGAAGCACTGCTGTTTCGTCCTGCAATTCATATACTTTACCTCGATTTTGGTCCTCTAAACGGATGGTACCCAGATTTGCTTCTAGTAAGTTTAGCTGACCATTCATGCAGTTTGCAAAGCTTGGTGAATTGCTATCTTCAAAATCAGCCATAAAGGTTTTTGCACCGGAGTTTAAGGCATTGATAACCATTTTTCGGTCAACTGGCCCCGTGATTTCAACTCGTCTGTCCAGAAGGTCTTCTGGAATTGGAGCGGCTACCCAATCCCCTTCTCTAATTGCTTTTGTTTCTTCAGGAAACACAGGAAAATTACCAGAATCAAAAAAGGCTTGCTCTGCTGCTCTGTGTTCCAGTAACTCGAGACGTCGTCCATTAAATTTTTTATGAAGTTCCACTAAAAACGTGCTGGCTTCGTTTGTAAGGATGCGAGAGTACTCTTGTGATTCGGCTGAAGTGATCTTCAAATTGATGATTGAGGATGTTAGTGTTTCCATGGCTTTGAATTTATGATAGGTCAATATTACGAAATATTTTTTATTTAGCGAACGTTCGCTAATTATTTTTATTCGCAAAATACGAGTTATTGACAATTAGTGTATATTTGCTCTTAATGGAACAGGATTATATAAAGATAATTTTTGGTTTAAAACTCAAACAAATCCGCACAGAGCGCGAACTATCACTTTTTGGACTGTCGAAGCTTACAGGGCTCTCCAAATCTTATTTAAATGAAATTGAAAAGGGAAAAAAATACCCTAAGCCCGACAAAATAAATCTGCTCTCACAGCATTTAGATGTCTCCTATGATGAATTAGTATCCCTAAAGCTTGATAAAAACCTTGCGCCCATTGGTGATATTTTACAATCCAAGGTTCTTAAGGATATCCCATTGGAATTATTTGGTGTTCAGGAAAGCACACTTATAGACATAATTTCTAACGCACCAGCTAAGGTCACGGCCTTTATTAGTACCATCATCGAGATCGCACGTCACTACAACTTTAGCAGGGAAAGTTTTTATCTAGCTGCTGTACGATCATTCCAGGAGGCCAATCTTAACTTCTTTGAAGATCTTGAGAAAGCTGTATTGTCCTTTAGTAAAAAGTATCAGATTCCATTAACCCGCTCTATTAGCTCTAAAGAACTTGAGGACGTTTTAACTGAAGAATGTGGGTATACCATAAACAACGAAGAATTAAAGGCCCATACAGAGCTTGAGAATTTGAGATCGGTCTTCGTGCCTGATACCAAAACCTTATTACTTGCTTCCAACATCGATGAAGCGCAACGTTGCTTTATTTATGCTAAAGAAATCGCCTATAACTACCTGGATCTGAAAGAGCGACTGTACACCTTTTCATGGATCGCTTTTGAAAGTTTTGATGAGGTTTTAAATAATTTCTATGCGTCTTATTTTGCCGGTGCCTTAGTCTTGCCAAGACAGGAATTTACAAAGGATCTGAAACTAATCTTTGAACAGCCGTCCTTTAAAAAAGAGCTTTTTTACGAATTAATTAGATCATTTAATGCCTCTCCGGAGTCATTTTACCAGCGCTTAACAAACATTCTACCCCGCGACTTTAAACTCAAGCAGCTCTTCTTTTTAAGATTTTCACATCTAAAGGGTAGTGGCAAATACCACCTGAACAAAGAATTACACTTATCAAGGCAGCAATCACCACACGGGAATGAAACCGATGAGCACTATTGCAGAAAATGGATTTCTCTTAAAGTACTGGACAAGATTCAAGAAAGCGCTTCTAAGCATGAGTTTGACATTCAGATCTCGCATTACCCTAATGACGAGCGCTCTTATCTGGTAATGGCCTCCGCTACACAAGATCCCTTTAAACCCGATCATTACCGCAGTATATCTGTGGGAGTGCCCATAGACAATGCTCTTAAGCGACGGGTAGCCTTTTTAACGGACCCGCGTATTAGTTCTGAAACTGTTGGAGTCACTTGTGAGCGCTGCCCGATAGAAGATTGTAATGTGCGTCAGGTGCCCCCAAGTATTTTAAAAAGAGAGCAGAAAGATGCCCAAATAGCAAAAGTGGTATCTGAAATTCAAGGAAAATTCTCCAAAGAGAATTAGACTATTTTGGCCGATAGTTTATCATAACTAATCTCTGAGAAATCAGAAATAACCTCATTTGCAAGCGTATAATCCTGACCTGTTGAATGGGCACTTTTATAGGCAAAGCAATAAATCCCTGCAGCGTGAGAGGCTTTAATGCCATTTGTGGAATCCTCAATTACAAAGCATTGAGAACTATCGTAGCCTGAGGCTTTAGCCGAATTCTCAAAAATAGCAGGATGTGGTTTGGACTTTGGTAAATCGGCTCCACTGAACTTATGGTCAAAGTACTGGTCCAGTTCAAATCGCTTGAATATTCTATTGATGTTATCCATAGAGGCCGAAGAGGCGACAATCAGTGTCATTCCTTCAGAATGATACTCTTTAATAAGATCCAAAACCCCATCAATTAATGACAGTTCCGAATCATTATTGAACAACTCTATGAAGTGACGACGTTTAATCCTCACCAATTGATCCGGCATCATCTGCAGGTTGAAGTGGTCAGTAATTCTTCTACAAATTTCTTTGGTGGACTGCCCGGTAAAAGATTCATACAACTCCGGTGAAACTTTGATCCCAACGTCACGAAACATTCGATGATAGGCTTTGTAATGAAGTGGTTCCGTATCGACGATCACACCGTCCATGTCGAAAATAGCAACTTTAAACATACAATTTTAAAATTGCAAAATTAGCTACCAATCCACTAAAAAACCATAAAAAAGTCCAGACATTAATGTTCTGACTGGACTTTTTCTAATTAAAGTGAATTCTTTATGATCTCTTCCACAACTTCGGGATTCAGCAAAGTACTGGTATCGCCTAGGTTTGATGTATCTCTGGAAGCGATCTTTCGTAAGATACGTCTCATTATTTTGCCAGATCGTGTTTTTGGAAGTCCGGGAGTAAACTGAATCTTGTCCAGTTTGGCAATCGGACCAATTCGCTCTGTAATCAACTGATTGATCTCTTTTCTAACATTATTGTGGTCTCGGCTTTCACCTGTATCCTTTAATGTGATGTAACCATAAAGGGCACTACCCTTAATATCATGAGGGAAGCCAACAATGGCACTCTCTGCAACCGCAGGATGTTCGTTAATGGCATCCTCAATAGGCGCTGTACCAAGATTATGGCCGGAAACAATAATAACATCATCTACCCTTCCAGTGATGCGATAGTAACCCACTTCATCTCTGAGAGCCCCATCACCAGTAAAGTATTTATTGGCAAAAGCTGAGAAATAAGTATCCTTGTAGCGTTGATGATTACCCCAGATAGTGCGCGCCATAGACGGCCATGGGAATTTGATACACAATCGACCGCTGACTTGATTTCCTTTAATTTCCTGTCCGTTCTCATCCATCAAGGCAGGCTGAATACCAATAAATGGTAAAGTAGCGTAGGTTGGCTTGGTCGGTGTTGAAAATGGGATGGGTGTAATCATGATACCTCCGGTCTCGGTTTGCCACCAGGTATCTACAATTGGACTCCGTTTTTTTCCAACATTATCATTATACCAATGCCAGGCTTCCTCATTAATTGGTTCTCCTACCGATCCCAGGACCTTCAAGGATGACAGGTCGTATTTATCCACCAGTTCTGTTCCGTGTTTTGCCAAAGCTCTGATGGCCGTTGGCGCTGTGTAGAACTGATTCACCTGGTGTTTTTGTACAATTTCCCAAAAACGTCCAAAATCAGGATAGCTGGGAACACCTTCAAACATCAGCGTGGTGGCTCCATTAAGCAAGGGTCCGTAAACAATATAGCTGTGCCCTGTTATCCATCCTATATCAGCCGTACACCAGTATACGTCGTTGTATGTATACTGAAAGACATTCTTAAAGGTATACGCCGTATACACCATATATCCACCAGTGGTATGCAGCATTCCTTTGGGCATCCCAGTTGATCCCGAGGTATAAAGAATAAATAAGGGGTCTTCAGCATCCATTATTTCAGGAGCACATTCACTACTGGCATTGTCAAGCAGAGGCTGTAGCCAGTGATCACGACCTTCTTTCATGTTGATTTCTGAATTGATACGTTTAGCTACCAATACCGTTTCTACGCCTGGACAGCCCTCTAAAGCCTCATCAACAATACCTTTGAGGTCAATGGTTTTAGACCCCCGATACGAGCCATCTGACGTTAAGACCATCTTGGCATCACAATCGTTAATTCTTGTAGACAAAGCTGTTGACGAAAACCCTGCAAATACCACTGAGTGAACGGCCCCAATTCTGGCGCAAGCTAGAACAGAAATGGCCAACTCCGGTATCATTGGTAAGTAGATGCAAACGCGATCACCTTTTTCAATACCCTTGGCTTTTAGTACGTTGGCAAACTTACAAACGCGTTCATGGAGTGCTTTGTAGGTGATGTGTTCTGCAGGATCATTTGGGTCATTTGGCTCAAATAGTATGGCTGTTTTGTCCCCTTTTGTTCGCAAATGACGGTCTAGGCAATTCTCGGTAATATTTAGCTTAGCGCCCTCAAACCATTTTATCTCTGGTTTTGTAAAGTCCCAGCTTAGCACTCTATCCCATTTCTTACGCCATGCAAAATGTTCCTCTGCGATTTCTTCCCAGAACATCTCAGGATTTCTTACAGACTTTCTGTAAACTTGAAAATACTCTTCAAAGTGTTTTATATGATAATTACTCATGATTAATTAAGTTTCTATGTATTCCAATATTGTGTTGCTTATATACTAAGGCGATCTCATCAATGATAGCCTTATCGTCTATAGTTGAAGGTACATTGTACTCCAGATCATCGGCAATATTTCTCAATAGTTTTCTGAGAATCTTACCCGATCGTGTTTTTGGTAGTCGTTTTACCACATGAACCTCTTTGAAGGCCGCTACCGCTCCAATTTCATGCCTAACTTCTTTGATGATCTCTTTTGAAACCTGTTCTTCGTTCGTGTTCGCTCCAGTTTTTAAAACCACCAGGCCTAAAGGCTTTTGTCCTTTTAGATCACAATGTATCCCAAAAACAGCACATTCTGCTACTGCAGGGTGCGAGGCCACTACCTCCTCCATTTCAGCGGTAGACAATCGATGCCCAGCTACATTGATGATGTCGTCTACACGCCCCGTAATAAACACGTAACCATCCTCATCTTTATAACCACCATCTCCGGAAAAATAATAACCAGGAAATTTATTCAGGTATCCGGCTTTAAAACGTTCTGGGTTACCCCATAGGTTTAAAAGTGTTCCCGGTGGCAGAGGTAATTTTACAGCAACGTAGCCCTCAGAATCAGCCTCTAACAATCGACCATTCTCATTTAAAATCTGAATATTGTAACCACATACTGGCACTGAAGCTGAACCAGGCTTAACAGGTAGTAATTCTGTACCCACCATATTCGCTAACATTGGCCAGCCACTTTCGGTTTGCCACCAGTGATCGATAACCGGAACCTTTAAATTAAACTGGGTCCATTGAAGGGTAGCAATATCACAACGCTCACCAGCAAGGAATTGATATTTTAAACAAGAGAGATCATATTTTTTTATTAATAAGCCCTCCGGGTCCTCCTTTTTTATTGCTCTAATAGCTGTTGGAGCCGTAAACATCACTTTAACCCGATGCTCCGAAATAACACGCCAAAAGGTAGAAGCGTCTGGTGTTTTTATAGGCTTCCCTTCAAACAGGATGGTGGTATTTCGGTTTAGTAATGGACCGTAGACTATGTAGCTATGACCAACAACCCAGCCTACATCGCTGGCAGCCCAGTATATATCCCCTTCATCAACCCCATAAACATGCTTCATGGAGAACTTCAAGGCAGTTGCATATCCTCCTGAATCTCGTATGATCCCCTTGGGTTTTCCTGTGGTTCCGGAGGTATAGAGAATATATAATGGATGATTGGATTCTACCACTATAGGATCTACCATTGATGATTTCGTTACAAGCTCCGAATAGTCAATATCTCTGGCTTGATGTGGAATATCAACACCTAATTTTCGGTCAAATACAACCACGTGCTCAGGTTTATGATTGGCCAGTTCAATTGCTTCATCCACAAAAGGTTTATAGGGTATGATGCGCTGGATTTCGACTCCACTTGACGCTGTTAAAACAGCCTTCGGATTACAATCGTCGATACGTATCGCCAGCTCGTGTGGGGCAAATCCACCAAATACAACCGAATGAATAAGTCCTAAGCGTGCACAGGCTAACATTGCATAGATGGCCTGTGGTATCATGGGCATATAGATAATAACGGTGTCCCCTTTTTTCAGACCTAGGGCCTGAAGGCCTCCGGCTAATTTGCTAACTTCCTGATGAAGTTGAAAAAAGCTAATACGTTGTTTTGTATTGGTGACCGGGGAATCATAGATAATGGCATCTTGTTCGCCATAACCATCCTCAATGTGCTTATCAACACAGAGATAACTAACATTCAATTTACCATCTGCGAACCATCTTGGATAGTCGTATTTATCTTTCGATAAGATGGTTTTAGGCCGGGTATGCCAATCCAGGTTTTGCGATTGTTCTGCCCAGAATTCTTCTGGACTTTCAATACTATTTCGATAAAATTCCTGGTAGTTCATGATTTAGATTTTTTAGAATTAAACAATCCAAACCAGTTAGGGTTCAGCACTTTAAGTTTGATCAATGCCCAAATTATAAGCACAAAACAGGCACCCATCACTATGGATTCCAATGGATTTACTGCGGTTTGATTTTCGAATTTGAAGCGGAGAAATAAGGTTACGATGACATAGGCACTGATCAATAAATCAGAAGCCATTGCATTTAATTGAAAACGTTTCATTTGTGTCACTTTAATTAAACATGGTTTGTTTGCACACAAAACCAACGATTAATAAAGCTGAAATCAATTAAGCGATAAGCTCATTGATTTCTGAAACTATCTTTTTTACTGAAAACGGCTTAGTTAAGTATTTATCAGCCCCAAGTTTTAAGCCTTTTTCAATGTCCGAAGCTTTATTTTTAGCCGTTAAAAACACAACTTTCGTTGTTTCTAAACGATCATTCTCTCTTATTTGTTTCAGGGTTTCATACCCATCCACCTTTGGCATCATTATATCTAACAGAACTACATCAGGAACCACTTCATTTAATATCTCAATTGCTTCACCTCCGTCTCTGGCAATATACACTTCGAAGTCATTACGTTTAAAGGTGTATTCCAATGTCATTACTATGTTTGGTTCGTCATCTACAATTAATATCTTCCTCATTTCCAATGGTAACAATTTACTTAAAAGGCAGGCTAAAACCAAAAGTTACACCTATTTTTTTATTGTTTTTTACCCAGATATCCCCCCCGTGATTTTTGATGATCTGAGAACTAATGGCCAAACCCAATCCACTGCCCTCAGGTTTGATAATATTCTGATTTTTTGACTGGTAGAACTTTTCAAAAACATGAAGTAGATCTGACTCCGGGATTCCCCGCCCGTTGTCTCTCACCCTAACCTCCATCATACCCTTCTGATAAGCATAATCAAGAACAATTTCTCCGTTACCAGCTTCGCAAAACTTCAAAGCATTGGAGATAAGATTCGTCAATACCTGCTGAATGCGATCTTCATCATATTCTGCAAAAAGATCACTCTGATTAGAATGGATGATGTTAATACCTTTTTGCTTAGCGAGATGCCTTAAACTGAATACGGTATTAGCAATGGTGTCTTTGATATTGTTCTTTTGAAGGTTCAATTCGGCACGGCCCTTTGAAAGCTTTTCAAAATCCAGAATGTTCTGAATAAGGCGAGATAATCGTTCACTGTCTTTAAGGATATTATTTAAAAACTGGCTTTTGATCTCTTCGGGCATTTCATCAAGGTCGTCAATTAACAACTCGGCGGCAGCTCTTATGCCGGTAATGGGTGTCTTTAGTTCGTGGGCTACAGTATCCAGAAATTCATCTTTCTGTTTATCCTTATCCAGTAACTCCTGGTTGGCCCCTTGCAGCTGTGCAGTTAAGACTGTTAACTCTTCAGATTTTTCTCTAAGCAATTTGTTTCTGGCAATTGTTTCTTTGGACTCTTCTAGTATTTTTAATACCTCCACTAAGCTAACTCGCTCCTCCTTTACCACACTAGCTATAAGGATTTTTGCCGAAGCGCTTCCAATACTTCCTGTCAGTAGTTTTTCTGAAAAATTGATCAGGCGTGCATCGGCCATTTGTGTATCTGTTGGAAGATCATACTTTCTAAAGAATAAATTTAAAGCACGTTCTGTTCTTTCATTACCTAAGAACTTAGACAAAACGCGTTTGATTTCGGTCACATAGGCCTCCCCTTTCCAAACCAAGGCACCATCCTGCAACTGACTGTAGTTACTGCTATCCACAAACATTTCTGCATAGTTACGTTCGCGATAATCGCCTTTCACCGATAAGGACAGCCATAAATAAATGATTGTATTGGCTAAAATACTCCAAAAAAATGCATGGGCAGGAGGACTTAGAAAATCAATACCAAACAAGGCATGTGGTTTTAGCATATCCCAACCAAAAGGACCGTTATTGATAAAATCGTTTCCCAAACCTATGGCCTGCATACCAAAAGGAAGTAGAAGGGTGTAAAACGTAATCAGGAAGCCAAGGCCTATTCCAATAATCGAAGCCATTGAAGAACCTCTGTTCCAGTACAATCCGATAAAAAATGGAGGTGCTAACTGAGCTATGATCACAAAGGCCATAAGTCCAATTGAGTATAAGGAGAGCTCAATAGAAAAATTGACATAAAAGGCGTAAGCGACTATAATGATCGTAAAAATAGAGATCCTTCGAATATTTTTAATATAACTGGCATTCCGCTCAGGCTGTCCTTTTATGAAACGATCCAGGAAGCCATAGGGTATGACCAGATTATTACTCACCATCGTTGATAATGACAAGGTTGCCACAACAACCATGGAAATAACCGCGGAAAACCCACCGAGAAAAACAAGCGTTGCCATAAATATATTGTTGTTGTCGAGAGGAAGTAGCAAGGCATAGTACTCAGCATTCTTAGGTTCACCAATTCGGAGTTGTCCGCCCCAGGCAATGTAGATCACAAATACATTGAAAAGCAGAAGGTACAAAGGGAAAGTCCAGATAGCATTCTTTAAATGTTTTACCCTTAAGTTTTCAACGGCCGCTACCTGAAACTGACGCGGCAGTAAGAATATTGCCAGAAACGATAGCATAATTGTGTAAAACCAGGTGAATCCATTTTCAAGTCCATTAATACCAGTAAGGGCACTGAATTCTGATGACTTTGATATGCGGTTATAAATATCAGTAGTTCCATCAAAAAGGATATAAGTCACATAAACACCTACGGCCAGGAAAAAGACTAGTTTCAAAACAGATTCCAAAGCTACAGAAACAATGATTCCTCTGTGTTTCTCGGAAGCATCTGTTTTTTGAGTGCCAAAAAAGGTTGCAAAAACAGCCAATAGTAAAGCAATGTAAAAGGTAGAGTCGTCCCACACAGAAGTGGACATATAACCATCCTCATTTGCTAGTAACCGAAAGGTTTCAGAAACTGCTTTTAGCTGCAATGAAATGTACGGTACAATGCCCAGTAAACATATAACAGTAACCAAAGCACCAAGAAATCTGTGATTACCATAACGAAGCGAGATAAAATCAGCAATAGAACTTATCTTGTGCTGCTTGGTAATTCTAATAATCTTACGGAGTAGGACAATCCAGAGTGGTGCGGCAATAACAGGTCCCAGATAAATGGTTAAAAAACTGATGCCTGAATTAGCTGCTATACCTATGCTACCATAATAAGTCCAGGCTGTACAATAAACAGCTAGAGACAATGAATAAATTAAGGAACTATTGACCCATCTGCTTTTACTTTGCTTCTCTGCAATAAAGGCCACAAAAAACAGCAGCATCAGATAGAGAATAATAACTAAAAAAAGCGCGTAATTATTCATAGTGACGCTTTAGGATAATATATGAAATGAGGGATGACAGGCCCCAGATCGAAAAAATGACGAAATAAAACTTAGGTATTCCCCAAAAAGAGGTATTCCCTTCGTAAATGAGTAGTGCCGGTACATTAAAAAGCAACATTAGTAT
>CAWZYX010000078.1:0-14479 GCA_963966315.1 uncultured Winogradskyella sp.
AGCTGAACGATGTCCATGTCACTTTTTTCATAAGACTTATAGTTGATGGCCAGGTTTGTCACCAGCAACATCAATACAAGACCTACAGCAAAATAGATAGAACTATTTCTACTGACATCCGATTTTGGATTTTTCTTAGGTTCCATAAAATGTGTGATTAGAAAGTCGCTAATTTAATTAATTAAAAACAAAAAAAGCAACGGATTAATTTAATTTAACGTTCTGTTTATACCAGAAAGCAGCAATTACTATACCAAAAACAACACCGAGACAATTAGATAATAAATCCAGCATATCAAATGTCCTACTGGGGTTTACAATATTTTGAAGTATTTCTAACAAAATACCATAGAACAGGCAGCTCAGCCCAGTGATGAAAATCACATTTTTCTTAAAATAAAGTAAGGACCAATATGCCCATAAAAAAGAAAATACCATGTAGACCCCTACATGGTACAATTTGTCCTCATAACCCAGACCAACTTGTGGGATAGATTTTAAGTTGATGAAATTCACTATGGTCAATAGTGCGGTCATAACGATCGCTCCTATCAACACCAAAACTTTAGGCACTGATTAAGGCCTTATACTCATCGGCGCTCATCAATCCTTCTACCTCAGAAGTGTCAGACATTTTAACCTTTACCATCCAACCCTCACCGTAAGGGTCAGAATTCACAGTTTCGGGCTCGTCTTCCAGATTTTCGTTAAACTCAATAATTTCACCACTCACAGGAAGAAACAAATCAGATACTGTCTTTACTGCCTCTACTGTTCCAAAAACTTCTTCGGCATCGAGATTTTCATCAACCGTTTCAACTTCAACATAGACAATATCACCCAGTTCGCCCTGAGCAAAATCAGTAATTCCTACGGTTGCAACATCTCCATCGATTCTCACCCACTCGTGATCTTTGGTATACTTTAATTCGGCTGGTATATTCATTAGGTTTAATTAAATAAATTAGACTACAAAAATAGAATAATTGCAGATTACATCTGCATTAATTACCAAAATTGTAACGTAGAGTCACCCCGGCACGTAAAGATGACTGAGGAAATGAAGTAGAGATGGCAAACTGAGAGGCTGTGTAGTCAAAATAAAAAATGCCCGTAAGGTTTTTACTAAAGGCATAATCTGCTGTGTATTTTATGGTCCAGATGGTTTGTCCTGCTGTAACCTGGCTATCCAATACATCCAAATAGCGTATGATAGTCGTATTGTCCCGCACTGCAATGTCCGCTCGCATATTTAAATCGCTTTTGATAACTTGTTTAGAGCCGGCAAGTGAGGAGCGAATTCTAAGGTCTTTGATTCGGTATCCCAAACCAACAATATACTCTCTACCTTGAGTCTCTGTAAGCAGATTATTATCCAGACTAAGCGATAGTAAACGATCCCTCTGTGCTTCGAGCAACACCTTTACCGAATTTTTCATTTCAAATTCCAGGCGTATCAAAGGACTAAAACGCTCTTCGAGATTAATATTGGTGTACAGGGTCTGGTTCTTGAAATTGCCTTGCTGATCGACTGCCTCGGGCTGTGCGTCGATATCTAGGTTAGGGTCTGCTTCCTGATAATCAAGATTGGTCCTAAACTGGTTTATGGTATAACTAGAGCGATATCCGTGCTGTATGGAGAAGCGTCGGAAGTTATTTCTGAACCATGGAATACGCATGAGTCCTGTATATTTTAAAATCCAGTTTGGTATGGCAACATCCCTCACAGCAGAGGTGGTAACATTTTCGGGGTTGGAACCGGCGTAAGCTGAGTAAAATGCAGGAATCAATACCCTTTGGTTGGTTTTCCCAAAACCAAGCGGAAAGCCGTCATCATCCCGTTCATAGCTGTCCGTACCGTAGAATTCTCTGGCCAGACGGTCTGCAATGATTAGTCTATTGGATCTGAAATCATCAAAGGCCGTGGACTCTGTTTCATTGCTTTTACTAAACGATGTGGCAATAATGGCACTGGATATAGAAAAGTTTCCAAAGGTATTTGGACTTAAAGACACATAGGTCTGCCTTCCATCCAGATCATCCACCCTAAAGTTTTCTGAGGTGCTCTCGGAATAAATTCTGTTTCCAACAAGATCGATCTTCAAGTCCCTAAAAGGTTCCAGGTTTGCTGAATAATCAAAGGTGGTGTTGTGTAATTCGGTATACTGCTGGTTAAATTCAGGATATAGCGTTAACCAGCCATTTTCCGCAGCCCTTTGCCTGATATCTCTCTGACCACCAAAGGTAAACCCTAGCGAGGGTTTTAAGGTACCCAACCATCCCGGAACCGGAAGATAGCCCGGTAGAAACGTACCACTGTTAGATTGATAGGTCACCTGGGCCCTCTTGACCATGGTAACTATATCGATGAGGGTATTGGTAGCCTTACGTCCAGCACTTGAACCAGAACTTGGTGGCGGATTACTACTGTTTGGATTGCGATTGGCAGCAGCGTTGTTTCCCCTCCGATTTCCAGTCTTTTTCACCAAACCAATATTTCGGTATAACTGGTCAAAGTTAAAAGAGGTGTTGATGGCATGTACGTTCGAATTCTGAATGCTGTGTCCTAAGTTAAACACCCCGGATACATTTCCATCAGGATCGGTGACCACAAAGTCCTGATTAAGGTCCGACCCCTTGGTCCACTGGAAAGTACCCGTATACGCGTAAGTGGCACTGATAAAGTCCAGGTAGGGTATTTTATCCAGAGGCAATTGATAATTAAGCTGGAATTGCTGGTTTTGAATATTTGGATCACCAGGATCAAAGAAGCCGTCCCAGACATCCAATGCCGGGTCCTGGCGGCCGTTCAAATTATCATTGATGAAATAATTACGAACGATATTACTATTGGTGGCGGTAAAATTAAAGCTAAGATTATCGGTAAGATTGTAATTGAGGACGTACTGAAAATCAAAGGTATAATTACGTCTGAATAGCTCTTCAATTTGAATGTTATCTCCTCCCAGTTCCACCTCTCTGAACTTCTGACTGCTGAATTGACGCCTGATTTCTGAATTAACGGAGAAACTCGTAGGCAGCGGATTGAAGTTAAACTCTTTAAGGAGCCTCCAGTAACGGCTTTTAAAAATAGAGTCATTATTCATGAACGGCTCAATTCGTTTCGGTTCAAAATTATAATTGTAATTAACACCGGCCCGAATATTTTCATTCAAAGAGTTTTCCAATTCAAAATTTCGCTGTTCCACCTTGTTATGCGAATAATTCAGCGTCAGGTTCTCAACATCATAAAATTTTGCTTCCTTCGCTCCGGTTCTGTTTTTCCTAACCCCAATGAAATTAATGCTTTTACGCTTGGTATAGTTTTCGTTAACCCTTAAGATAGAGTCCCGATTAGCATTGGGATTGTCAAGCTGAGTTTGCAGCTCAATATCCCTGTAATATTCATCAAACTGCGGGGTTATTTTCTCTTCGCCAACACCGTAGTTGAAAGGTATTTGAATTCCCCAGTTTCTAGGCAGTAACTGACCTAAATTCAGATTGGTAACCACATCGTATTGCTGAACGTCCTCTCTGCTTCGCTCATTGGGTGTTTGCTCAATGCCTCCAAAACCGGCTGTGCTCATTCTTCCGGTTGCACTTACATTGGCAAAATCGGCAAAATTGGTGTCCATACTCATCACGGCAGCATACCCTCCTTCATTTTCAAGTCCTGACATTCTTAACTCATTGTACCATACCGTACCACAGGCCCCTCCAAGGTCTTCTCTCGAATTTTTAACCCCTAGCATGAGCACTCTTATATCCCCAAAGTTGGGATTACCTTTTATGGCTACCCGCTGCTGCCCCATGGTATAGGGAGAAAACTCGGGAACCGATTCCGGATTTAGCTGACCGTCGATCACGTCATAGAATGTAGCGTCACCACCGATGAGGGTTTGCTCAAAAATACCTATTGACTTGATCTGCTGAAGGATTTCCAGGGGAAGATCAATCTCGTTCTCCTGAGGCCAGATATTCTCAGCAACCGGAGGAGTGAGGTTTTGGGAGACTTTTAATGGGATCTCAATTTGATAGTAGTTGTCCGTAAAATCATTACCCATCCGAATAAAGCCTACCAACTGACCATCCTGCAATGGCGGTTGTCCCTCTCGACCACGCGCGTGCATGAACATTCTCAGTCTTTCATACTGGCGCATATCCAAACTAAAGTTTTTGAAGAGCCCCCTTGAATCCTGAGGTTTTAGATCACAAACATTGAGCACAAGAGATTGTTCATTCTGTCGAATAATATTATTGTTATTGTTCAATTGCTCTCGTTGAACTCCAGGAGGCGTAACATATATGTCGCCATTCTCCTGAATACCTACAATTCCAACACTGAATTCTGTTGGGGAATTACTAATGTCTTCACCGGTATTGAGGTCTAAAGTATATCGACGCCAGTCACTTCGCACCAAATCAAACGTAGCGAATCTCAGCACTGTGTCTTCCTGAAAATCTGTGAGGAACATTCTAATGAAACGTATGGACCTAAAATCAGTGATCCCACCAATGGTTCTCGTCTCGTTTGCAATTGGAATCCTGACCAAATACCATTTAAAATTATCCACATCGCCATTTGGAAGTGTCACATCATTTTCCTTCACATCAATAATCAGAGGATTATTTGGGTTATCGAGAGCACTGGGTGTTAAATCAATTTCGTACTCAAAATAACTATCAATGGTATTCATTGTATTATCTCTGTTAATGTCCTCCACATCCGGTTGAGTGGTGGAGCCCCTATTGGTATCGGAAAACGTATCCGGTGTATTTCCTTCCAGACCATTGTACTGCTTGTAACGCTCAAGAATACTTCCGGTGGTATTGAGGAAATAATTGTAATTATCCTTAGCCGGGTCTGCTTCCGATTGAAATGCAGCGGGGAAGCGCTGCTGCTCTTCCAAATCGTCATAACCATCATAGCCTACATCCTGATTAGTCCTCTGCTCCCCTGTGGTACCAAAGGTATAGACCAGAGATTGGTTTTGGGGTACTACACCACCAAAATCAGTTGGGTTGAGAAAGGAGACGTCCCCATCTTCCGGAAGTCCATTTTCATAGACCTTCTTCCCGTCCTTGAGCACGTCTTCAGAAATGTTACCCAAATTAATGAAGAGTTTCCCTCCGGAGCTTCCGGGGTTGTTCTTAAAGGGGTCTTGCACCCAGAACTCTATAAATTCCACATTGGACTGTTCAAAGTCCGTAGAAGTGATCTGCCTGGTGATTCCAGCATAACTATTACTAGGATTTAGTGGATTTCCATTGGCGGCATTGGGATCAAAATTATAAGGACCGCGTTCGGTGGGATAATAGGCCAGATCCAGAGTGAATATAACGGATGTATTTCCCTGAGCGATATCGACCTCAGGAAAAATTTCGTTTATAAAAACTCTTCGCGTCTCGGGAAGAGAAACGTCCTCATCAGAAATATCAGAAGGTCTTTGCGCGCTGTAAAATACCGGGTCAATGGTATACCAGTTTAGCAGTGCTCTTCCATAGCCGTTCTCAATTCCATTCTGATAGCTCCCGGTAATATTAGCAATCCCGCTTTCCTCAAAATCAGGTCTGCTGGAATGAAACCAGGGCAAGGGAGACAGGAGGTCAATCGCACCCTGATTCCCTTCAAAATCATCAATATAAGCAGTTGCCTCCCCATTGAAATTGGTTCCTTTGGGGGCTCCCGGAGAAAGGGTTGCTACCTCTCCCCTTACCGACAGATTAGATGGGACGTCCGTATCTACATTCGGTAATTTATTCACCAGACGGGTAAAAAACGGAACTTCCGTCGCATAATTACCATAAAAATCGAAGATGGTATTATTGATTGGTTCCCCATCAAAATTGGCCTTTTGGGTAATGGGACGTTCATTTAAATTTAACAGGGTGGCCCCAATCAAAAAATCCTGATTGAACTGATGTTCTACGTTGATCCCTGTAAATCGTCTGGTTTGCTGTCCAAACACTGCATTGTTCTCAACAGAAACATTAATGGGTGTATTAGAAGCTTTTAAGGCCTCATCAAGGATCTGTACTCGACCCAACTGATAGTTAACGGTATAGTCAATACCCTCCACCAAAACTCTTCCTCCTGCAGTTACCCGAACCGAACCTCTGGGAACATTGAAGGCTCCAATAGGTATCCCGTCACCTCCACCACTACTTCTGAAGCGCCCTTTGATCTGAAATTTATTTCTCTGCGCATCATTCAAGGCCTCAATCTTTGTGGATTTGTACATGAGGTCATACACGTACTTCTCCTGGTTTGGATTGTCATAAATATCATCTTCGTAATCACCGGGATTGCTCGGGTCCTGAAGCACGTCAAAAAGGTACTCCCCAAAAGGCTCCACTTTTGTAAAGATGATTTTACCGTTTTGAACGATGACCGTTATTCCATTTACAAAATCAAAAAAACCATCACCTCCGGATTGTGGGTCATTGTTAAAATTCAACCGATCCAGATGAAATAACCTTATCAGTGGTGTTTCATTGATCACCGTATCATCTGTAGGGTCATTAGGTGTGTTGTTGTCAAATGGAGGGAAGACAGTACCCTCCACCGGGGTAATGTAATTCACCGGAGAAGCTTCGGTGTAGAATATATTCAGTCTGAAGTCCTCCTGTTCCAGCTGAAACGCACCGGTGTCGTAAATGTTTTTCATCATCAGGTCCCATATGGGCTGATCGACTATGGTTACAGCACTCTTCAGCATTTTCAATATCAAACTCTGATTGTTGATTTCGGGGTTTCCTACTGCGGGATCTTCGATCCCGGCGGCATCGATTCCATCATTAGCAAATTCGCCTACCTGATACACTTCCCCGTTAATAGTATACTGAAAAGCCACAGCCAGTACCTCGTCATTCAACAACCTTTGGTTGAGAGAGATATAGCCCAATTGCGTATTGAGAATATAATCAGATCCTTCGGTGAGCTTACGGGCGGTTTCAATTTTCCCATAATCAAAGCCCTCATTCACCGGTACCAGAATCCCATTTTCAACATTGGTAATATCTCTAACGTCCTTGGTGAGCAAATTTCCAGGCTCTCCCAGTCGTTCCGGATTAAAATCGTTATTGCCATTATCTGGTAAGCTACCTGGGGGTACATTCACAAAATCAGGAGGTGCATTGGGCAAACCAATATTATCAGATTCACCAATGTCCTGAAGAGCAACGATATTCCTAACGTTTTGGGTCTGGTTATTCCTGTTGGTCACCCATACCTCTAAACGCGTGATCTGGATCCCCCGGTTCTGAACGTATGGATAAGTAAGCAGGGCACTATCATAGGTCTCCCTGAAATACTGAGACAAAAAGAAATGCCGGTTCTCATCGTAGTCTCTTGCAAAAAACTCAAACTCTTCGAGCGTACCTCCTCCTTGGGCCGTGACCTGTCGGGATTGAGACTGTTGCTCCGAAAAAACAGCGGTCACTGTTGTTTTACCAAACTGTAACTTGGTTTTTACTCCAAATAGGGCCTGTGCTCCCGTCACCAGCGTGCTATTCAGAGGCATGTTAACATTACCCACTTCAATTTTCTGTACAATGTCATCTTCTGTAGGGGTGTATTCTAATTTTACCAGGTTTTGAAAATCGAATGTAGACTGTGTGTCATAGTTGGCTGTTATTTGCAGGCGAGTTCCGATTTTTCCGAGCAAACTAACACTGATCCGCTGATCGAAATCAAAGGTGAAATTGGAGCGGTTTCGTGGAGAGAAGTTAGGATTATCCTGCCTGGAGTACAAAACCCCCAGATCAATCTCCACAGAACCCTGAGGGATGATACTAATGACATCACTTCCAAAAACCGTTTCAAAAAAACCCGAATTAACGTAAAAATCGGGTAGTAAGTTTTTTTGATCCTCTTCCGATCCTGCCTTCTGTCCTGCCTGCGCGTCAATTTTCTGCTGGTAGTAATCTCTCATACTTTCCTGAAGGACCAAACGCTGAAATTCCTCAGGTGTTAAGATCAAGGGATACTTGATATTGAAGTCACCAATCTGTTCGGTGTAGATATACCGGTCCAGTATGGGGTCATAGGTGTATTTGGATACGATACTGTTGGGATTGGCAAATTTCACCGGGCCCATTGAAAAGCCAGTCTTTGTAGTATCCTGCGCAGTATTGTTCTGCTGAGCAGCTAGAGTCAGTGCCAGCAAAAAAAACGTCAAAAATAAAACCCGTACTCTTAGATAGTTAGAATTTGTAGTGTTGGTTGTGCTCAATACGTTACAAATTTTTTAACGCTTCCTTGATTATAAATTCAACAGGCGCTTCAGAATCCTGAGCCACAATGCGCTGAACAACTTTTTCAGCTTGTTTTTTGTTAAACCCAAGAACTTCTAATGCAGATAACGCCTCATCCTTGTGAGTATTGTCTTTTCGTAGTGAAACTTCCTCGATACCGTATACCTTGATGACTTTATCCTTTAAGTCAAGTATTATCCTTTGAGCCGTTTTGGCACCAATACCTTTTACCGATTGAATCACGGGCACATCACCATTGGCTATGGCTTCCTGTATCTGTTCGGGACTTAACGAGGATAACATGGTTCTAGCGGTGCTGGCACCTACCCCACTGACAGAGAGCAATAACTTGAACAATTCACGCTCTGTTTTCGTTGAGAAACCGAAAAGATTATGAGCGTCTTCTTTTACCTGAAGGTAGGTAAACAAACTTATCTGTTCCTGATCTGGTATTTGCGAGAAGGTATGAAGTGATATATGCACGAAGTAGCCAATACCATTGCAATCTATCACAACATCAGTAGGATTCTTTTCTACTAAGCGACCCTTAAGATGTGTTATCATTTAAGCCTGATGGTTTGGACCCAAATGTAATAAAATAATGATGATCTTAAGAAAAAGTTAAATGAACTATTTACAAGGTTATCAAGAGTTTTTTCTAGCCTTTTCCTGGGCATCGATTACCGCAATGGCGGTCATATTCACAATTTCTTCAACGCTTGCCCCAAGCTGCAAAATATGTACAGGTTTTCTCATGCCCATCATGATTGGTCCAATGGACTCCGCTTTATTGAGCTCTTTGAGTAACTTATAGGTGATGTTGGCGGCATCGAGATTGGGAAAAATAAGGGTGTTCACTTTTCTCCCGGCGAGCTTAGAGAAAGGGAAGATCTCCTTGAGCATCTCGGAGTTTAAAGCAAAATCGGTCTGCACTTCTCCATCAATGATCATATGGGGAAAATTACTGTGCAAATAAGCTACAGCCTCATTCACTTTGGCAGCGCTATGGTGTTGCGATGAGCCAAAATTAGAATAGGAGATCATGGCTGTTACGGGCTGCATACCGAATAAGCTTACCGTTTTAGAGGTCATTCTGGCAATAGTCACCAGATCTTCCGCTGTTGGGTCAATATTGATGGCCGTATCGCTTAAAAACAAAGGTCCTCTCTGAGTGAGTAAAATATTGGTGGTTGCGATGCGGGAGGCACCCTTGGCCATTCCAATCAGGTCTAGCATTGGTTTGACCACCGTGGGATAACTTCTGGAATATCCTGAGATCAGAGCATCGGCATCCCCTTCGTTGACCATCATGGCTGCAAAATAGTTCCTTTCTCTCATGATCTTACGTGCAGAATACCTGGTGACGCCATCGCGTTCATTTTGCTTCCAGTAAATCTCAGCATATCGGTTCTTTCGTTCCGTCTCAGCATCAGTCTTGGGGTCAATAATGGGTATGTCTGCATCGAACTCAATTTCTTCCATTAATTGTTTAATGACTTCCTTCCTTCCCAAGAGTATGGGGTGTGCGATGCCATCGTCGTAAGCGATCTGAGCAGCCTTTAACACGTCGAGCTGATCTGCTTCAGCAAAGACAACCCGCTTCGGATTGGTTTTGGCCCTATTGAGAAGTAACCGTACCAGTTTATTATCAGAACCCAGGCGCTCCAGAAGACTTTCTTTATAACGCTCCCAGTCGCTTATAGGCTCCTGAGCGATGCCACTTTCCATGGCCGCTTTTGCCACAGCAGGTGGAATCTCGCCAATTAATCTGGGGTCAAAGGGTTTGGGGATGATATAGTCTTTTCCAAAAGAAAGCCTCGTTTCACCATAGGCCACATTTACCTGTTCGGGGGCAGGCGTTTTGGCTAACTGTGCCAGAGCCTCAACTGCCGCCATTTTCATTGCCTCATTGATCTTGGTAGCCCGCACATCAAGTGCCCCTCTAAATAAATAGGGGAACCCCAATACATTATTGACCTGATTGGGGTGATCGCTTCTACCCGTTGCCATGATGATATCATCTCTGGTCTCTACCGCCAGTTTATAACTGATCTCGGGATCGGGATTGGCCATGGCAAACACAATGGGGTCTTTGGCCATGGATTTCAACATATCGGCAGTAACGATATTGGCCATAGACAGACCAATAAAGACATCGGCTCCTTTCATGGCCTCTTCCAAGGTATCAATGGCCCTTTCCGTTGCAAATTCTGCTTTCTGTGAGCTCAGGTTTTCGCGATCTTGGCGGATCACTCCCTTACTATCGAGCATCACAATATTTTCACGTTTGGCTCCAAAAGCCTGATATAGCCGCGTACATGAAATAGCAGCTGCTCCTGCTCCACTAACCACGATCTTTACCTCGTCCATGGATTTTTCTGCCAGTTCGAGAGCATTGATGAGGGCCGCTGCTGAAATAATAGCCGTTCCGTGCTGGTCGTCGTGCATAACAGGAATATCCAGTTCCTCCTTGAGACGACGTTCAATTTCAAAGGCTTCAGGTGCTTTGATATCTTCAAGATTAATACCCCCAAAGGTGGGCGCAATATTCTTTACGGTCTCGATAAAGGCATCCACATCTTCGGTGTCCACCTCGATATCAAACACATCAATATCAGCAAAGATCTTAAACAGAAGACCCTTTCCTTCCATAACCGGTTTCGAGGCTTCGGGTCCGATATTTCCCAGACCCAGAACAGCCGTTCCATTAGAAATAACGGCCACCAGATTTCCTTTGGTGGTGTATTTATAGACGTTATTAACATCTTTGTCAATCTCTAAACAAGGTTCGGCAACTCCTGGGGAATAAGCCAAAGACAGGTCTCTTTGAGTGGCATAACGTTTACTGGGAATAACCTTTATTTTTCCGGGAGTTGGCTTGGCATGATATACCAGAGCTTCTTTGCGTTTACTTGCTTTGCTCATAGTGTTGACTTAATGAAAGGCACAAAGATACAGATTGAGGTGTATTATTTAAGTTATATGAGTTTATAAAAGAAATGAATACCAATTATATTGAAGGTCCAACTAACTTATCACACTATTATAGGATGTTAAGTTAATTCGTGAATACTCGTTTTTAAATTTATTACACTTTTGTTCGTTGTTAGATCCCTAATCAATCAGATTTTTTATTCTTTGGAAACCAGTATCGCCAACACCTTTACTTACAATTGTATTTTTGTTATTATCCAAGAGGATATAAGTTGGATAATTATTTATGTTTAACCCTTCAATTATACTATTCTCACGATTTCTTCGATCCACGAAAGACTGAAACCATGACAGATTGTTTTCTAGTACATAATTCTTTACAATGTTAATGTCATTATCTAAGGCGATGCCAATGATATTGACATTTTCGCCATAATCTTGGTAAAAACTCTTTATTTCTGATACTTTGTCAATGCATGGTTTGCACCATGTTCCCCAGAAATACAATAAGGTATATTTTGATCCTTCTGCCATCAATGGATACAATTCGAATTTTTTTAGGTTCAAATCAATCAATTCAAAATTCTTAATACTATACCCAATTTTATTGGAATAAAATAATTTACCCTTACCATTTATTTTCTTCAGGTCTAGCTGATTCATTTCATAATTTAATGCATCTAGCTGAAAATAATCTTGAGCAATCCTTATTGTATCACCAATTGAATAGGAAAAATTATCATTAAAAACTTGATCATTAGAATCAAAATTCAAGCTATCATGCTTTATTAAGATATCAGAATACTTATTATTTGCCCCTTGTATGGCGACATCATAATTATTATTCATATACTCAAAATTTCCATACCAATAGTCCTTGAATTCCACAATCAACCTTGATTTCTGTTCGTTTTGATCTTGTGTCACTGGAAATTTCGGGTTAGTGGAATTAGGATAAACTACGATTTTTCTATTATAAAAATAAATTGAATCGTCTAGAGCATTCCAATATTGAAAATCATAAATTGGTAGCTTACTTATCTTTTTTTTGTCAATTGGATTCCAACTAAAGTCTTTATCAAAAGTCATCTTTTCATTATCCGAAAAAATTCTATCTGAATTCGCATCTGTCATTACTACTTGATGATTTTTGTCAAAAAAAATACCTACATTGAGTTGTTTTTGATCTGGCTTGATTTTCTCCTTCAGACTATCAATCCTAAGTTGATTAAATAAACTATCGTGAAAATGCCCATTCTTAAACAAGGAATACTTGAACCTCCCGAGATCTGTATTCAGTGTGGATAATACTACACTATCATTTTTATCAATGTTGTATGATAATAATTGCTCTTCATAATAGGAAGGATAGCGATTCATTAATGTTGATATGAGTAGATTATTATAAAACTCATTAAAAGCTATCTCCCCATTATTCACTCTTTTTGATAAGTCAATTGATAGGTTTTGATCTATTTGGTTGCAGCAACAAAGGAATGATAACGAAATAATAAATAAAATCCTTTTCATAAAAAGCTTAAACTATATTTCTATGTTTGAATAGAAAACTGTGAAAATCCAAGAATAAGAAGAAATTTGGAAAAATTTATTTCTTATTCTCACTTATTTGATAAAATCAATGCTACGTTGCAGACCTTCATACTTTGCTCTTTTGACCGCCGAATTCTCAGAATCTTGTAAAGGTCACCTTGGTCATGTTCTCACAGTCGTTTATTTACAAGGATAAAAGATCCGGATGAGAATTAAAAAGCGGTTATAAAGACAAACATCTTAGCAGGCATAAATACAAGCCGAGCGGTTATCAAAGTGATCGGTTATGGTGTATCGCAGTCCAATTCCAACTCAATTATCAACGCGACAATAAACTTAAAAGCCCCTAGCTTTTGAGACAACAGACGGCTACTCCTTTAAACTTTCGTTTAAGAAGATTTTAAGCTCTTGAGAACTTATATTGTATTTTAAAACTTCACCCTTATCATCTATCAAAAAGGTTGTCGGAAAAGCAGTTATATTTTGTTTTGCAGTCTCCACTCCATTTTCATCCAGATAATGCACCCAATTAAAATTTCTGTTTTTGATGGTGTCTTTCCAGTCCTTAATTTTATTGGTCTTATCTTTAGATATGCTAACGATTTCGAAGCCTCTATCTTTATATTTTTGATAAAGCGGAATATATTTTGGCATCTCTATAAGACAAGGTCCGCAATTGGAATACCAAAAATCTATTAGTATGTATTCCTTATTTTTCATGTCGCTCACTTTAAAACTAACAGTTTCTAAGTCAAAGTTTTTAAGCTTCATCAATGTATTTGATATTGCATTCTCTTTCGTGTATTCTATAGCGTCTTTAAGACTCTTAAATAATCCTGTCTTTTTAATATCATCGGAAAATAAATGCAAGGATCCATCGTACAATTTGTTATACCTTTTTTCACGATTGTCTATATAATTAACCATTAACCATAACGGCACATAGGAAGTAGGATTTTTTTGTATGTAGTTTGTAATGACACTATCCCTTTTTAGTCTAAAGAACGCCCTTTCTTCTGTGGTTTTTGATTCATTCATTAGACTATCCACCTCGTTTAACCCTAGCGCTTTTAGTTCTTCATACTCTAGTTGAGTTTTTGATTTATCCTCTATTTTAATCTTCCCCTTTTCAGTTTTAAAACTAACAGAAACCTCCGTTCTTCCATGATCCACAAAAAATTTGTCCGACTGACCATATTCTTCTTCAAAAAAATCGAACATATAGGGATATGGCGGCTTTCTACCTTTAAAGGTAATTTCGCCATTTTTTAAATACCCATTAAATAAAGAAGTGTAACTAGTATCCAGAAATCTTTTAGAAACTGAACTTGGATACATCGATAAAGAATCAGCATCAGTTTTTACAACAACTTCAAATACGCTATCATCAGCTATTAAAGGTTCCTTATCATCTATACAATTAATTAAAAGATTAGAAAGCATGATAACTAGTACTAGTCTTTTTGTAGGTACTACATTTCTCTTTGAATTTATCATAATTAGTAAACAATTAAGGCGAATTGAACATTATAACAGTAATATGTTCATCTTTATTCCTGTAAAGATACTATTATGTTTATAGCGAATCTTTCAAGAAACTAATATTGCATACCAGACCTGAATATTTAGTTCTCTTGACCGCAGACTGCCTAAAAACCTTATCAAAGGTTTCTTTTGTTAATTCTTCCCAGTCTCTTTTGGCCATGGTCAACAGCTCTGGGTGTGGATTAAACAAGGG
>CAWZYX010000079.1:0-14234 GCA_963966315.1 uncultured Winogradskyella sp.
TACTTATACAGGGATAAATATATGAAAAGAAGAATCATTCTACATTTTTCCTACTGGACCCTCATCCTTGTTTTCCTGACCCTTTTTTTCGGTAATAAGTGGGAAAGTCAGGAACTGGCTTTTTATTTTTCCTGTTTACTGCTTCCTGTAGTGATGGGGACCTCTTACTTCTTCAATTTATACCTGATCCCTAAGTACCTCTTAACCAGAAAGTATAAGCGTTTTGCCTTGTATCTGGTCTATATGTTCGTTATTTCCTTGTATCTGGAATTACTAGTCGCATTGTTTTCCTTTGTGTTCCTGGTAAACTCGAAGATGGAATCAGTAGACCTCAGCGGTATTTCCATTTTTATTCTTGGGATCACCATGTACCTCATCGTTTTTGCCACCAGCTTTATTCGTCTGATCGTTCAGTTTCAGCAAAAGGTTGAACAACTCAATACCCTAAAAAATAAACAGAAGAAGAATGAACAAAAGGCCCTTACCGTTCGAGTAGATCGAAAAACTCAGGTGATCCAACTCAATGACATTCTTTATATAGAAAGTCTTAATGATTTTGTGAAGATCGTGACAGTCTCCGACGAGACCTCGACCAGGGAGAAGATCTCAAAACTTTATGAGCGACTACCCGAATACTTTATTCGTATTCACAGGTCTTTTGTCATCAATACCTTGCATTTACAATCCTTTAATCATACCGAAATACAAATTCAAGATAAGGTCCTGCCCGTTAGTCGTAGCTATAAAAAAGAGGCACTGCAATATTTCAGGTCTATTTCTGCAGAATCATGACCCAACTTTTTTTAGTCCATTTTGTGAAAATAGAGGTCATTATTAGCCTAATAAGTCCTTTTTAAGGTAGACGACGGTTTTTCCTTCGGATTCGACATTGCTTCTAACCCCAGGCTGTGACTAACATTGTAGATGTTAAATCAAATTTTAAAGCCATGCAGTATTTCGAACTTCTACTCTTCATTTCATCAAGTATTTATGTTTTATTCAGTATCAAAATCAATACAAGCCTTTCAAAGAGGATGCTCTTTGGAATCCTTGGTAGCATGCTATTGCTACACCTGATCTTTGAGGGATTTCGGTGGCAAATGATACCGATTTATTTGATCTGGGTTCTCGCCATACTCTCGGTCAGAAGATATAAAACCAATGCGTCCAGGTCGGTCGGAAGCCTTCTAAAAATGGTCCTGGTCATCTTTCTGATGTTACCGGGCATCGCCCTACCCTTCTTATTTCCTGTTTTTGACCTGCCTATACCTTCTGGCGATTACACGGTCGGGACCAAAGACCTGGTACTTCAACTAGATCGCGCTGAGGTCATTACCAGAAACCCCCATGATAAAAGAGAAATAGCCATTAAGGTATTCTATCCGTCCAACAAAACAGAAGGGATTAAGGATCCCTATATAGATCAGGGAGGAAGACATGGGTTTGCCTTGAAATACGGCCTTCCAAAAGGTGCCTTCAACTATCTGGACAAGGTCGATACACATGTGTTTCGAAATGCGGAAATAGCCAGGGAGACCTTTCCTGTGTTAATTTTTTCCCACGGCTATAATTCAAAAGCCAATGGCTATTACGCTATCCTCTCTGAGTTGGCCAGTCAGGGTTATGTGATCTTTTCTTTGAATCACAGCTATGAAAGCACTGGTTCTACCCTATCAGGCGGAAAAGAGATTTACTTTGACTATGAGTATGCCCAATCCATTGAAAAGGATACCTGGCAAAAGATGGAACCTGTGGTTGAAGCCTTTAAAATGGATCTTCCTTTTGAACAACGTCATCCTATTGTGAAAAAGGGGTTGACCAGTTACTTCGTGAAGGATATGGTAGAGCGTTGGGCCACGGATATTTCGGATGTAGTTACTGAGTTATCCAGCATGAATGAGGAGGGCTTCTTTAAAAACCGACTGGACACCAACAGTATCGGTGTATTTGGTCACAGTCGAGGGGGTGGAGCAGCAGGCCATGCCCTGTTAAAAGACCCTAGAATAAAAGCCGGGGCTAATCTGGACGGCGTACAATGGGGCGACATTGTGAACACCAGCTTTGAACAACCGTTTCTGTTCATATCAGCAGACTGGCCGGAAGAAAAAGAGGACCTCAACAGTCATGCCTATGTTCATAAAAGCAAATCTGTTTTTTATGATGCCAGGATTTTAAACACAGGTCATAGTAATTTTATGGATATTCCATTGATGATCCCTTTTCGAAGTCTTTCGGAAGCGGGCGCTATTGACCCACGTAAAGGCCTAAAAATCACTGGTGAAGCAGTAACTTTTTTCTTCGATACCCATTTGCAAAATAAAAAGAGAGATCTGAAAAGACTCAGTGATGAAATTCAGGAATTGGAAATCTCCATCTATTCCGGAAGAGGTGACAAGGGATTGGCCCTGTATAAATGAAAGCAGCTTAAAATTTTTGCTTACCAAACAACAGGCCTACCTGAGATTTGGTGATGGTAAAATAGCCAAGTTGCCCTTCTAAGGAAGGATCGGCTATCTTGGATATGGTGACCCTGGTGGGACCGATGCGTTTGGTCACACCATTCACTTCCTTTGAAGCGGTGAAGTATTCGATTCGGTACCCCCCTAATTCGTAATGAGGTGTCATTTCGAGCAGACCAACCGATTCACTCATAAAGATAAACAGACTGTTCAGATCCTCCTTGGAAGCAAAGAAATCGATATGATTGGATCCCTGGTCCTTGTCTTCCAGATACACAGGAAAACTTAATCTATAACAGGTGTTTCCGTTGTTATTCTTTTGAAATAAGGACATTCCGTGATCCGTTTTTCCAATAAACACAGCAGGATCATTAATTTCGTCAAAATTTATGGGATCGCTCTGTGAAAGGCTGAGGAATGGGATCAGAAAAAATAGAAAAAGGGGTTTCATACACTTTTTTTTGGTAGGCAAAAGATAGGTTGAAATATTTAGAATCATTCATATAAATGAAAATTCGTCTAATCAAAATCCGTCATTAGAATTAGAATATTTTAAAAACTTTCATCTACATTGTGATTTGAAAAATTAGTTGCAAACCCATTTTAAATCTTTCACATGAAACGTCTTTTCTTTCTATTCCTTCTTGTAAACACTATTTCATTTCATTCTCAGGAAATACCGGAAAAAGAAATCAAAACTAAAGTTCAAGAAGTGGTTATTTTCCTGAAAGATGCACAGATAACTAGGAATAAAACAGTAGCCTTGCCCAAAGGAACTTCTATCGTAAAATTTGTGAATCTATCTCCTTTCATTAATCCAAAAAGTATTCAGTTGAGAGGAAATGATCAGATTACCGTTTTATCCGTTAATCATCAGCAAAATTTTCTTGAAAAGTCAAAAAAATCAATGGAGTTAGAAGGTCTGGAAGAGCAATTACAAGATCTTCAGGACAAAATGGAGCTAGAACAAACCTATTTATTGATCATAAACGAAAAACTATCCTTCTTTGAGGAAAATAAAGACGTTGGAGGAAAAAACCAATCTGTCAGCGTTACTAATCTTCAGCAGACGGCCGAATACTACAGCACGCAAATCACAAAACTCCGACTTGAAAACATCGAACGAAAAAAGAACATTGAAGAGTTATCCAGTCGAATGGAAGATCTGAATAAACAAATTAACACCTTACAGAGTAAACGCGAATATCCAAGTGGTGAGATTCTTATAACAATCGATTCAAAGTCGGCAGTTAGTGTTCCTTTGGAGTTATCCTATGTAGTGAAAAATGCCAGTTGGTTTCCTACTTATGATATAAGGGCAAAAAATATCCAGGATCCAGTAAATTTAATTTATAAGGCCAATGTAAGACAGGATACAAAAATTGACTGGAATGATGCAAAGATCACCCTATCCACAGCAGATCCCAACATTTCAGGAGTAGCTCCTAAATTACGGACTTATTTTTTAGACTATAACTCCAAGCCTCCCGTTTATGGAAGTCTAGACAAAAGTAATATCGTTGGAATTGTACTTGATGAGCAAGGACAGCCTCTACCAGGTGTTACTGTAATTGTTAAAGGAACAACCATAGGTACTCAAACCAATTTTGATGGACAGTTTTCATTGACAATGCCCCAAGATGGTGGAGTATTGTCTTTTTCATATATTGGAATGAAGACAAGGGACATTGTTCCGGATTATGACCCAATGACTGTAGTTTTAGAGGAGGATATAGCTGCTCTTGAAGAAGTTGTCGTCGTAGGTTATGGTTCGAAGGGAAGGTCAAGGACAAGTAAACTTACAGATAAAAGTAATGTTGCTATGGAGATAGAACCAGCCGGTAGTATTTCGACAATTGAATTGTCCCAGTCCGAAAATCAAACCTCCGTAAGTTTTGAAATTGAACATCCATATACCATCAAATCCGATAATCAGAACTACTCTGTTGATATGGAATCATACGAATTACCGGCATTTTATCAATACTATGCTGTTCCAAAAATTAACGATAGTGCCTATCTCATCGCGAATATTAGTGATTGGGAAAAATACAACCTACTCGAGGGCGAGGCAAATGTCTTCTTCGAAGAAACCTACGTAGGTAAGACCCTTTTGGATGTTAGATATGCCTCCGATACACTGCAGATTTCTTTGGGTCGTGATAAAAAAGTCTCGCTCAAAAGAGAAAAGTTAAAAGACTATACAACGAAACAGTTTATCGGGAATAAAAAGGAGGAAACGAGAGCCTATCAGACTCAGATCAAAAACAATAAAAAGGAGACCATCAATATGATTGTTCTTGATCAAATACCCGTTTCCAGACTTGAAGAGATAGAAGTAAAAATATTGGAAGTATCCAAAGGAAGGGTCCAAAAGGAAAGCGGAGAAGTTAAATGGGAATTAAGTATCTCCCCGTCTGATTCAAAAGAACTTAAACTTCAGTATTCAGTAAAATATCCGAAAGATCGATCTTTGATCATTGAATAGCTTTTTATTGATGAAAATCCACTATCAAAACCAAGGCTTTTTGATAAGGAATATTATCCCTTCTGATGCTCAGGGTATCTTTGAACTGGATACCGATCCTGAGGTGATGAAGTATCTCGGCGGCGTTACAATGACTTCTCTTAAAGAAGCCCAAAATATTGTGGCTGATATTTTATGGCAATATGATGAATTTGGAACTGGAAGACTTGCCCTGATCGACCGCAAAACCAATGAATTTATGGGGTGGACGGGGATCAAACGCGAACGACGCGTCAGAGATTTTATTTATTATGACCTGGGGTACCGGTTAAAACAAAAGTTCTGGGGAAAAGGTATTGCTACCGAAGCAGCAAAGTTTTCCTTAGAGTACGGATTTAAGGCATTGGGGCTATCAGAAATCAATGCAGCAGCAGATATAGAACACACGGCTTCTCAAAAAGTACTCATGAAATCTGGAATGCAACTCCAGGGAACCTTTTTCTTTTCGGGCCGGGAATGTCATTGGTACAGCCTTACCAGACAATACTGGAAAAATAGTTGATGGAAGGATTATATTGTTCAGCCACCATCAGAGCCTTTCTGCATAAGGACTTTATTTGAGACCAAACTGGTATAAACTCAAGCGTTTGAGTAAGGTTCCATTCATTTATCCTGACTTTAAGAGGCCTGCTATTCAGAGGGACAATTCCTGAATATATTATTTTTAATTATCTGAAATTCATTAATTTTGCAAAGTATTTGACCTTGAAATTAGAGCTGAAATAACCTATAAAGCATTAGCAATGAGCGAAAACACAACCTACAAAGCCCCAAAGACCAATTCAATGGCAGCTATAAGCACCTATGTAGTGCTTGCCATCATTATTTTCACCTACGGGATGGTCGTCATTGACAAACCCTTTTTAGCGAAAGTAGGTTTATTACTGGGAGGCACCTTATTGTTCACCTTTATGGAGTATGTCTTCCACCGTTTTGTGTATCACTCCGGTGAAGATTATATGGCAGAAGAAAACTGGCAATATAAGGTCCATGGCGTTCACCACGACTACCCAACAGACAAGGACCTTTTGGCCATGCCTATACCTTTGGCTATTTTACTAAGTGCCATTTTTTTTGGTATTTTCTGGGTTATCATGGGACCAAGCGCCTTCTTTTTCTGGCCGGGCTTTTTTATTGGATACGCTGGCTATTTATATGTGCATTACATCGTTCATACCCGCAAACCACCTCAGAACTCCTTTAAAATTCTTTGGTCTCACCACCACCTTCATCATCATGTGTATGATGATAAAGCCTATGGGGTAAGCTCCCCTTTATGGGATGTGATCTTTGGAACTATGCCTCCAAAAGGACCTATCCCACGACAACAAAGAAAACGTCCGAAAAGAAAGTAAGGACCGCCATAAATTAGAATTTTAAAAGGTGTCCACAGCGGTTGAGCAGATACTAGATCATAAGGAATCGATCGCGTTCTTGCCAACCCCAATACATTCCCTCAACAGGCTATCTGAGCAGTATCCATCCTATGAGATATTTATCAAACGGGACGACCAGACCGGTTTAGCTTCCGGAGGTAATAAAGCCCGGAAACTCGAGTATCTCATCAAAGAGGCCTTAGAGTTGGGTTGTGATACCGTTCTCACTGCAGGAGCACAGCAGTCTAATCATTGCCGTCAGACAGCTGCCGTTGCGGCCAAACTGGGTCTGGAGTGCCATTTGCTTTTGGGAGGAAATCCTCCAAAAGAATATAGTGGCAACTTACTTTTATCCCGGCTCTTAGGAGCAACGATCCATTATACCGGTGCCCAACGGAAAGGAGAACAACTGTCTTCACTAAAACAAAGCTTAGAGGCCCAGGGAAGGCAATGCTTTATGATACCTTACGGAGGATCGAGCCTCACCGGGGCTCTGGGATTTGTAAATGCCATGCGGGAACTTAAAATGCAAGAGCTGAGTATGGGTATCGAATTCGACCATATCGTTTTTGCTTCAAGTTCGGGAGGCTCACAAGCCGGCATGATGTTGGGAAAGGAGCTGTTCGGTATCAGCGCTCAATTGCACCCCATTAGCATCGATAAAGAAGGGATAGCCGGAATTGATCTGGAGCATATTGTTTTGGATTTGGTCCAAAAGGGGGTAAAACTGTTTGGTTTAAGTAAGTCCTATACTTTAGAGGATTGTGTGCTCAACCGAAATTATGATCGCGCAGGTTACGGCATACTGACCGAGGATGAAATTAAAAACATTCGGACCTTGGCCTCTGCAGAAGGAGTGTTGCTGGATCCCGTCTACACGGGACGTGCGTTTAATGGATTAATCGATATGCTTCAAATCAGATCCCTTGAACAACCATCTAAAATCCTCTTCTGGCATACCGGAGGCTTTCCGGCCATTTTTGTCCATTCTGCACCGCTCTTAAGATAGATTTAGGAGTTAGTTAAGCCAGGCTGTCGTATCTTGTAAGAGAATAAATAATTGGCTTATGAACAGACAACTCATTAGCTCAGGCTCAACTTTTGAGACTAGTGCTGCTTATTCGAGGGCAGTGGTCCAGGGCAACTGGATCTTTATGTCGGGAACCACCGGTTTCAACTATTCAGACATGAGCATAGAAGAAAACATTGTTGCTCAAACCGAACAATGTTTTCAGAACATCATTGAGGCCCTGACAGAGGCTAAGGCTTCACTGTCAGATGTTGTAAAGGTGACCTATATAGTACCTGAGGCCGAGGAATTTGAATTGTGCTGGCCTGTTCTAAGAAAATACCTTGGCGCTATTAAGCCTGCAGCCACCATGATCTCTGCCGGCCTGGCTGATACTCGAATGAAAATTGAAATTGAAGTCATTGCTCTAAAAACACACTCCAAATGAAAACAAACTTATGGCATCTCCTTTTAATGTGTTTATTCCTATCGGTATCAGCCGCTCAGGAAACGAGCCGGTATGTCTTTAAAGAAGGAGATTACAGCGGGATTGGCAAATGGTACATGGGAAGAGAGATCGCTCACGTCATGGGTTATCAGGGAATGAGCTGGCTGGAACGCCCGGAGCGCGAGCAGGAAGAGCGCACTTCACTCCTTTTAAAAAATATGAACTTAGAAGAGGAGGATGTTATTGCTGATATTGGGGCCGGATCCGGCTATCACGTTTTTAAAATAGCTCCCCAGGTAAACAAAGGAAAAGTCTATGCTGTGGATATACAGTACGAGATGCTGTCTGCAATTGAGGAAAAACAGCAATTGAAGAACATTGATAATGTCATAACTGTCAAAGGCTCTGAACAGTCGGTCAATCTCTCGGAAAGCGCAATTGATAAGGTGCTTATGGTTGATGTCTACCACGAATTCAGTTACCCTTACGAGATCATCATGTCTGTTAGGAAGGCCCTTAAACCCAATGGAAAGATCTACCTCATCGAATACAGAGGAGAAGATCCAAACGTCCCTATTAAAAGGTTACACAAAATGACCGAGGAACAAGCCGTTAAAGAGATGGCAGCTGCCGGATTTACTCTGGAAGAAAACATTGATAATCTCCCCTGGCAGCACTGTATGATCTTTGTAAAAAACCCTGAAAAATGATACGATTGTATGTCATTGGGATCGCCATACTTCTGGTAGCGATACTGGCAAACGGTATTGCCATAAAGCTGGGATTTAAAACCTGGTATGACTTTTTGGGCCTCTTAAACCAGAACGGAATTAGAGGAATTAAGATACTGGGGTCCGGAGACTATATCTGGCTTTTTATAATTTATCCCCTATGCTTGGGTATCGCTTATTGGTTGGGTGATAAGATTTATAAGTTGATTTAGTAACAAAGGATTACCCTCTTGGGTAAGATGTCCTGTTTTCGAATCTCCATAAAACAATCATCTGACTTATGCCGTCAACCTCATTATTTTGAAAACAGTATAGGTTTCCTCAGGGCAATATTACTGATGACCCTAACGATAAAATAAGCTGTAGGGATAATAATAACGGGGCCAAAACTAAACCTAAAATGTAAGTCGTCAAATGGCCAAAATAGCAAATCAATGAAAGGACCTATATTTGAAATATACAAAATAAGCCAAATTGCAATCGCAATGACTTCAAATAGTAAGTTTGTCTTCGATGATATCGTTTGAAGTAAGAGTTTTACAATAAGCACCACCAGAATTAATGATAGAACAGCAGATGTGGTAAATAAAAGCCAATACTATGGGTGTTCCTCAAAGTTAGACTCTGATCTGCTAATATGTTCAATATAATCATAAACTGAATACAGAATGATTATGGCAAATAAATAGGTGATCGGATATTTAAATAATTTTTTAATCATAGCTAATTATTTCCATGCTCTTATTTACTGTTTTTTCTTTGCTATTCCGTTTATCATTAATTACTTAGAATCTTTCCATCTAAAAGATTGATGATCCTGCTTCCATAGCTAGCATTTTTCTCGGAGTGGGTAGCCTGAATGATGGTAACACCCTCTTTATTTAACTCCGAAAAGAGCTCCATGATTTCTTCACTTTGCTTTGAATTAAGATTACCGGTTGGCTCATCGGCCAAAATAAGCTTAGGTTTGGAAATTAAGGCCCTCGCGATCCCCACTAACTGCTGCTGGCCACCACTGAGTTGCTGAGGGAAGAGGTCTTTTTTACCAACGATATTGAATCGGTCCAGCATATCGGCCACTAGGGCTTTACGCTCAGAAGTTTTAATGTTTTTATACAATAAAGGCGTCTCAATATTCTCCTTAACGGTGAGCTCATCGATGAGATGATAGGCCTGAAAAACAAAGCCGATGTATTCTTTATAAAGTTTTGATCTGGTCTTTTCCTTCATTAAATGAACGGCTTCTCCCAGAAAAGTATAGCCACCATTGGTAAAGGCGTCGAGCATGCCAATGCAATTAAGTAATGTAGATTTCCCGGATCCTGATGGCCCCATCAATGAAATAAACTCACCTTCTTTAACTTCCAGATCTATTCCATCCAGAATAGCTAATTGATTTGATCCTGAATTGACTGTTTTTGATGCTTCGCTTAGTTTTAGTAAGACTTCCATTAAATGATTTTTTAGTTAAGGACTAGTTACTCTGATCTCAACGAATTAACGGGATTAGCACTTGCCGCATGAAGTGTACGCACACTCATGGCCAGCAGAGCTATCGCAATCATGGCCATACCACTGACCAAAAAGATCCACCAGCTAATTCCAATTTTATAGCTAAAGTCCTGAAGCCATTCATAGGTCCCGTAATAAGCAATGGGAGCGGCTACCACAAAGGCTATTCCCACCAGAATAAGGAATTCTTTGCAAAGCAGCATATTGATTTGAAAAACTGATGCCCCCAGGACCTTTCGTACTCCAATCTCCTTCACCCGCCGGTTTGTAGTAAAAATTACCAGTCCTAAAAGCCCTAGGCAGCTTATAAGGATGGACAAGCCAGTTGCCCATTTTAGAAGCTTAGAGATCTTCTTCTCGCGATTGTAAAAACTCTCGATGGTTTCATCCATGAATTCCAGTCGCATGTCAGTGTCCGGGTAGATCTTATTATAAACCGCTTCAATATTTGATACACCTGTAGACAGCCCCCTTTCTTTATCTGAACGGAGGGTCATGCTTACTGCTTGAAACTGATGCCATTCAGGTCTGTACCAATCCCCTATCAGGACTGTTGGAGGGATCTCCATATGCAATGAAGACAGGTGAAAATCAGCCATCACTCCAACGATAGGAACTGGATCTCCATCGTAATCATCCAGAAATTCCCCAATGGCCGCCTGTGGGTTTTCAAAACCAAATTCCTTCATGGCCGTTTCATTTATAACAATTTCCCTGATCGTGTCATTCTTTCGGTCGGTTCCCGCGAGAAGATTAATGTCAAAAACATCGATATAATTGGTGTCTCCATATAGGCAAAACACTTCTTTATACCGTTCTATACTGTCCACTTTTCTTGTGAAATCTGTTATATTAGAATTATTAGAAGCCGGGGGATTATAAATTAAGCTGGATTCTTCCACCTCTGGAACTGTTTTTATTTCATTGCCAAACAGTTCAAGTTTTGAAAAATCGCGTGATGTAATAGGCTGGTATACCGTGACTACGGATTCTGTTTTAAAGCCCATATCCTCACTGAGCAAATAATTGATCTGTTTACCAACAATAAGGGTCCCGATAATAAAAACCTGGGCAATCGCGAATTGAAAAACCGTTAAGGTCTTGCGAAGCTTAGCGCGTTTATCTCCCAGAGTGAGGTTGTTTTTTAATACGGACACCGCGTTAAATCTAGACAAGACCATTGCCGGATAAAACCCAGATAAAAAAGTAACGACAGCAAGAAGAAGTAGTATCCCGATTATGACGACTGGTGAAGTAATTAATTCAAACTCCAGTCCGTTAGGAACAAAATCAGAGAACACCTCCAGAAGCCATTTTGTCAATACAAATGACAGGAGGGCCGAAATTAAAACCAGTAAGAAGGTTTCACCAATAAACTGCCAGATCAACTGTTTTCTTGAACTTCCAAGGGTCTTTCGTATACCTATCTCCTTAGCGCGCTGAGTGGCCTGAGCAGTATTCAGGTTAATAAAATTGATACAGCCTAAAAGGAGGAGAAACAGCGCTACCAGTGCTAAATTATACAAAAGAGACTTACTGGTTCTGGCTGCACTCCAATCGAACAAGCCATAGTTCTCGTCGAAATGTAAATCGCTTAAGGCCTGAAGATCAAAGTGGGTTTCCTGTCCATACTTTTTTGAATTGGCATCTTCATGATCCTTAGCTAGCTTGTCCAATTCCTGCTGAATGTTTTCTAAACTTGCTGTAGGCGACAGTTTTACAAACAACTGAGACTGCGAAGTGGTGCTATTCCATTTTTTATCGAGGAGGTCCTGCTTTCTGGAGGTTTGCAATAAGGTGGGCCATGAAATAAACTCCTGAAACACCAGATCGGTTCGTCCCGGCAAATTCTCTACAATACCCGTTACTTCAGCATTAATATTATCATCATAAACCAGGGTTTTCCCAATGATCTGGGTGAATTCTACATTAGGAAAATATTGTTTGGCACGGTCTTCCGACAAGACCACGGTATTGGGAGATTCAATGGGATTGCTACTATTGCCGGCTATAAAATTGTATTGAAAAATATTAAAATACTCTTGCTCCGCAAAAATGACGTGTTTGGGAAGATCAATCGTTACATTGGTTTCCGGATTGGTCACGTTCATGGGTTGTTTCATAAACAAACTTCCTAAGGCTTCATAGTTAGGATTATCCTTGATGGCATCTTTTAAGGCCAGAGTAACTCCCGAATTATAGAAAGTTCCCGTTGGACTCGTAAAATTAGAGACCACTCGGTAGATACGGTCTTTATCTGGGTGAAAATCATCAAAGGTAGCATCGTAATAAATGATGAGCCCAATTACAAACGATGCACTCAGTCCAATAGTTAAACCAATGATATTGATTAAGGAAAATATCTTATGCTTTGCGATATTTCTCCAGGCTATTTTTAGATAATTCTTAAACATAGTCAGTTATTTTTTACTCACCACAGCATGAACTCTGGAAGATTTCTTGATGGTTATTCAGTTCTTAAAGATTTTACAGGATTGGCCGTGGCAGCTTTAATGGCCTGAAAGCTGACCGTGATCAGTGAAATGATCAGGGCACTAAAACAGGCGATGGCAAAAACAGACCAAGATATATCTGTTCTATAAGTGAACTTTTGCAGCCATTGATTCATCATGTAATAGGCAATTGGTGAAGCAATTACCAGAGCAATTGCCACCAGGGCAATGAAATCCTTAGACAACAGCACCCATAATTGGCTTATGGATGCACCAAGGACCTTTCTCACCCCTATTTCTTTGGTGCGTTGTTCGGCTATAAAAGACACCAATCCAAATAAACCCAGGCAGCTGATAAAAATTGCCAGAACGGTAAACACCTTAGCCAGACTGGAAATGCGTTCTTCAGATCTAAATTTCTTCCCGTACTCTTCATCTGCAAACATGTAATCAAAAGGAGTATCTGGAAAATTCTTCCTGTAAGTATTCTCGATAAGCTCTAAGTTTTTAGAAATACTGTTACTCGGATTAAGTCTCAAGGTGAAAAACGAGAGGTGGTTTCTATCATCAAACACAAACATCTGCTGTTTAACACTGGCGTAAGGCGATGTAACAATCATATCCTCAACAACCCCAATTATCTTCATGGGTTTAGCGGCAGGACTGGGATTGGTATGACGAATATACTTCCCCACCGGGTTTTCAATTTGCATATAGTCTACGGCAGTTTTATTGAGGATAACACCAGTTGAATCGGAGGCAAAGTCTCTGGAAAAGCCCCTCCCATCGATGAGTTTCAGGCCAAGTGTTTTAACAAAATCGTAGTGTACCGCCGTATAGGCAAAATCTTCCTGGAATCCCTCCGGCTTCCCTTCCCAGGTGTAACCACTCATATTAGAAAAAATCTGAGTAGTGGGACTACTCATGGTAGTCATGCTAATAGCTCCACCGGAATTTATAAATTCCTGCCTCATCACATCTTGCTTACCCATAAACTCATAACTCATGGTGGGGATCTCAATTAATCCCTCCTTGTCATAGCCTACAGGTCTGTCTTTACTGTATTGTATCTGATCTATTACAATCAAAGTTCCAATGATGAGGGCCACTGAAATACTGAACTGCGTAACCACAAGGATTTTGCGGGGCAGGGAGGTCTTTTTTCCCGTTTTAAAGGTTCCCTTTAACACCTTAACAGGGCTAAAAGAAGACAAATACATAGCAGGATAACTTCCTGATAATAGGGATGTGAATGCGATAAAGATCAAGGCGCTTATCCAGAAAACAAGCTCATTCCAAGGAAATTCAATGCTCTTACTCGCCAGATTGTTAAATCCATTTAATGAAAGAAAGACCAGACCAATGGCAACTACAAATGAAAGTATAACAATGACAAAAGATTCGGTCAAAAATTGAAAAACAAGCTGTCCACGATAAGAACCTATTGATTTTCTGACCCCTACTTCGGTTGCCCGTTTCTCGGAACGAGCCGTACTTAAATTCACAAAATTGATGCAGGCCAATAACAGAATAAACACTCCAATAATTCCAAACAACCACAGGTTTTCAATGCGTCCACCAGTTTGTACTCCATTATCCCAACTGTCTCTTAGATACCAGTCTTTCATGGGAAACAGAAAGATTTGAGGGTTAAATTCCGCTTCTTCCTTGGATCGGTTTTTCTTTACATCAATGATCTTATCCGTCACAGCCTTCATA
>CAWZYX010000080.1:0-14073 GCA_963966315.1 uncultured Winogradskyella sp.
TGCTGAAGCAACGTATTTACAATACCAAGCCCGATGCCCCTGGAACCCCCTGTTACCAGCGCAGTATGTTCTGATTGGTTTGCCATCAATATCCAAAACCTTTTAGCTTATTGGAGTCTTTTCGCCAGTCGGCTTCGACTTTTATGAATTGCTCCAAAAAAACCTTTTTCCCAAAGAATTTTTCCATATCCAGTCTGGCCTCCGTGCCCACCTTTTTGATTCTTTCTCCTTTAAAACCCAATAAAATAGCTCGCTGACTTTTGCGCTCCACATTGATCACTACCCTAATCCGGATGATTTTATCATCCTCCACAAAGTCAGTCGTAACTACTTCGCAGCTATAGGGTACTTCTTTTTTATAATGCAAAAATATCTTCTCGCGGATGATCTCTGACACAAAAAATCGCTCCGGCTTGTCAGTGAGCTCATCCTTTGGAAAATATGGAGGATGCTCTGGCATTTTATCCAAAATCAGCTTAAAAAGGTCTTCAATGCCATCGCCGTTCAATGCAGAAATCAGGATACTTTGGGCAGGTTTAATGATTTCTTCCCAGTACTTCATTTTATCCAGTGCCTGAGATCCTTTGGCCAGATCTATTTTGTTCATGATCAGGATTATTGGCATTTCAGCATTCCTCAAACGATCAATCAAACCATCATCCTCATACTTTTCGTACAGATCTGTAACAAATAAAATAAGGTCAGCGTCCTCTAAGGAGCTGCTGACAAACTTCATCATCGATTTGTGCAACTGGTATTGCGGATTCAATATTCCAGGGGTGTCTGAATACACAATCTGGAAATTATCCCCATTAAGAATGCCCATAATTCGGTGTCTGGTTGTCTGTGCCTTGGAGGTGATGATGGAAAGCCGCTCTCCTACAAGCTGATTCATGAGGGTGGATTTACCAACATTTGGTTTACCTATGATACTAACAAAACCAGCTCGATGGGACATAATCTCTTTTTTTACAAAAATAGACTATTTATCTTTTTGAGAAGTATTAGATGAAAAAAACAAAAGATTCGATCATCATTTTGCTGGAAAAAACACATAATTAGACAAACGCCAACCGAGGCCCGGAAGACTGAAGTCGAAAGAAAAGATCATCGACTTGATACCCTGATTGGTTCTATTGCAAATCTTAGGCTCTTGTAATTCCAGTCCACTGTAATTAGGTTCCCCGTCCCTACCTGACAGGTAACTTGCAGTCACCTCAATTGCCTTCAATCAAACCTGTTCGCCGTAAGTTAGGTTATTGGCAGACGCTATCGGAAAAATTCCGGCATTCGAAAATCCGACTATCAGGAGCTTATCCAAGCTCACTGAATTTTTATTCATATTAATGCCTCCGGACATTGAATTTTAAAAGAAAATTATTACTTTTGCAGTCGAAATAAATCGCGGGATGGAGCAGTTGGTAGCTCGTCGGGCTCATAACCCGAAGGTCGCAGGTTCAAGTCCTGCTCCCGCTACAAAGCAAGCCCCTCAGGTACTCTGAGGGGCTTTTTTATTGTTTTCGGTAACGGAAATGGTAACGGTAAATCACTTTATTATTGTAATTGCATTCAATGGTTGATTTTTCTTTAACTCATGTTTCTGGATATTTACAGTCCCATTTTTCACAATTTTAGATTGAATCTTACTCAAACCTATGTTTTTTACAATCATTGAATTTATTATAGTGTCATCTTTTCAAGGTAAAGCGATCACAGGTGTATCAATACTTAGAGAAAATGTCGCTTACTTTGAAGCAACAGGGCATAGTTTCGAATCCTGCCATCCATTGACATATTACTTGTTAATAAGAAAGTTACAATATTACTAAATGTAATTCGCTTTTTGTTTTCAAGCCACCTGCAAGCAATATTGAAAATTCCCACATTTTAAAATCTTGAAATTCATTAAAAGATTAAATGAACTAAATTAACCCATCCTTTAATTTTCTCTCATTCAGTCCACTTTTTGTTGAAGGCATACACCTCCACCAACTGTCTGTGTGAAAATAATTTGATAATTCTACGATACTAAATTTCCTCCTTATGTCGTATATTCGTATAGAAGCTATAATACTATTTTTTAACATTTAATAAAGTATTGTAAGGCATGAAAGCCTATTTTTTTATTCCATATTTAGTCTTGTTCAGTTTAATATGTCAGGCTCAGCAATTTAATTGGGCACACAGTTATGGAGGTCATATTAATGATCGGGCCAATGCAACAGCAGTTGATTCTAATGGGAATATTGTGCTTGGAGGTTGGGTAAAATATGGAACTTCCTTCAATGATACCATAGTTTCAAATGGGGGAGACTTCATAATAAAATATACCCCAGAAGGGGAGATTCTGTGGTACTATGAGTTTGAAGATCATTATGATTTAGGGATTATAGACATAATGTTTGATCAAGAAGAAAATATTTTAATAGCTGGAATTTATGAAAATTGGATTCAAATTGACACAGTTGTGTTAAGTCCTGACGATAATACATTCTTATTAAAACTTGACGCCAATGGAAAATACCAATGGATAAAAACATTCAGACCACAAAGGATTAGTTCCATAACCACCTCAAAAAATGATGAAATAATCATATCCGGATTTTATGCCAGAGATATTCATCTTGATTCAGTCGATCTTCCTGGTACTGCGGATAAGATGGATTTTTTTGTTGCCAAACTGGATAAATATGCCAATGTATTATGGGCAAAAAGGGGTGGAGGATATGGGGATGACTATGCACATGCTGTTAAATGTGATCAACAAGATAATATATATGTGGTAGGTGAATTTAATCCTTATAATGCAACTTTTGATACTTTTGATTATAATTTGGGCTATTCAGCTGCAACAGGTTTCATTTCAAAATGGAGCAGAAACGGAGAACTTCTTTGGGTAAGGCATGGGATTCTTGGGTATAACAGTATAAACTCTGCCACAGATATTACAATTGACAGCAAAGGAAACGCCTATGTTCTAGGAGGTTTTTTCAATACTGTGATTTTTGAACATGATACTCTTTTTTCAGAAAATGTGAAAGCGGCATACCTCATGAAATATGATGCCAAAGGCAATGTGATATTTGCTCGATCTTTTGGGTCATTTGTTCATCAAAGATCAACTTCAGGTTTTCACAACTACGGGAAAGTATTTACTGATGCAAGAGATAATTTACTTGTTATTTCATCATTTTATAACACGTTGAAAGAGGATAGGTTTACACTCAACAGTAAAGGATTGCAGGATATCTTCATAGCAAAATACAATGAAATTGGATATCCTCAATGGATTCGACAAATAGGAGGTACTGAAATGGAATATGTAAATGATGTTGCGGTAAGCAGTGACAATCAAATTTACATTTCTGGTGAATACTCAAGCTTAACACTCGATATTGATGGTATCAATCTGAGCAATAATAGCGGTAATTTAGATACTGATATTTTTTTTACATCCATCTTTGATACATTATCACAAATCGTTTGTCCCGAGATTATGGCTCAAGTCATATCAGAAGATTCTTTTTTTTGTGAAGGAGACTCCGTTCAATTAAGTTGCCAGACTAATTTTGGAAATTCATTTCATTGGTATTATCAAGGATCTAAAATTGAATCTAGTTATTATCAAAAATTTTGGATTAATGAACCGGGTGAATATCAGGCTATAGTTAACAGTGAATTTATATGCCCAGATTCCTCAGAGATAATCAATATTGATCTGCGCATCAGACCCCCTGTTACCATTGATGTTTCTCCTGATAAAGTTCTATGCGAAAATGATACTTCATATTTATCGGCCAAATTGAATGTAGACTATATCTATAATTGGTCAATTGCAGACAGTTTAATTCCTAATAATGAACATATCCTAAGTGTAAATCAACCAGGTAATTATGAAGTTGAAGTGTACGATGGCTTCTGCTTTAATTCTGATTCTACTAGCATTTTATCAGGCAAGCCTGATATTAACTTAGTTGCAATCAATGGAGTAATCCTGTGTCCAGATGCTACCATTAAATTGAGTGTAAAGAAGGATTCCTCCTACCATTATGAATGGTATATTGAGGATAGGAAAATGAACACTAATACTGCTTCAATAAGTGTATTCTCAGCTGGAATATATAAAGCTTCTGTCACCAATGGTTTTTGTACGTCATATGATAGTATTTCAATTGTTGCTGGTGGAAATCCTCATGTGGAAATTGAAGCTGATTATTTGGTAATTGAGGATGGACCAATTACAATTGAAGCAGTGGGAGACCCAACTCAACATTATTATTGGTACAAGGACGGAATTCAGGGTTCAATTTGGAATGGTCAAGTAATTAATGTTATTGATACAGGATATTATCATGTTTTTGTCTATAACGAATGTGGTACTTCTTCGGATGAAGTTCAGGTATTGTACAATAGTATTCTAAGATTACCAGAAAATCAAAATAGCTGGATAAAAGTTTACCCAAATCCATTTTCTGATTTTGTCCAGGTGGAACAGACATATAAAGATGAAATCGAGTATAAATTGTGTTCATTGGATGGCCAGATTATAAAAAGTGGTTCCTTCAAAAATCTCATCAATTATGTTGACTTAACTTATTTACCTGCAGCAATTTATCTATGTACGTTAAAAAGAAATTCTGAAATATACAGGATAAAAATTTTTAAAGCAGAGCATTGAGGCAAAGTCTGATCAATTATTGGTATTTCTTCATTCAAGAAGTAATTCATTTTTTTGATAGAATAAGGAACACTAATCTTTCAACCAACTAACAATTTAAGAGTTGCATTTTAACTGTAGGATAGTTTTGATGAATACTGTATAATTTATTATCTTCATATCGTAATATTTTATACTTAATTTGTTACTTTTTAAGCTTATATGAAGTTATTTTTTTTAAATGCATTTTGGTTAACCTTTTTTCCATCAATACTTTTTTCACAAGAGTTATTTACAGCGATCACAATTGATGCGGATAAGCAGAATTCTTTTGAGCATGCCTATTGGTTTGATGATAATCAAGATGGGCTATATGATTTGATTTTTTACAGGGATAATCAAATTTATACTAACAACGGAAATTCTACCTTTTCCATATCTTCCAGGAATGTTCCTGAGACAGGTTATGTTTGGCGACTTACAGATTTTGATAAAAATGGTACGGTAGATATTCTAAGTTCAATTGGCAGGAGAGATGTCTATGTTATGTACAATAATAAAAGCGGCTCATTCTCAACTCAGGAATTGCCTTTAGATCCAATATATTCTAGTTATCAATGGATTGATATAGATGGTGATGGAGATTTGGATTATACTTTTTCCTCTGATTACATAAATGAAGAAAAATTCTCCAACAAATTATTAGCAAATATCAATAATAATGGAGTATTCAATAGCACCTATAATTTTGACTATGAGATCTATTTTAGAGATTCAGATCAGGTGTCCAGCATTGATATCGATAATGACAGCGATGATGATTTGCTTGTTGTCAACCGTGAGGACAATAATGCTATTAAAGTATATAAATGTATTGATCAGTTAAAGTACAAGCTCGACACTTCTTTTTTAGTTACCAATGCATCAAATGGCAGAGTTTTTCCGGGTGATTCTGATCAAGACGGCGATATGGACTTCTTGTTTACAAGCAATAAGGGCACATTCCTTTATATAAACACAAATGGTAAATTCTCTTTAAGTTCACAAATTTTTGGTTGTTATAATTATAGCACTGTTGATTGGGGAGACTTTGATAACGACGGTGACTCAGATTTTTTGCTTTCCTGCTCTGCCAGTGGAAAAGCTAAATTATATCTTTATAAGAATAAATCAGACGGAACTTTTGAAGAAATATTAGTTCGTAGTACAAGTAATAAATCAATGACAGCCAAATGGGTTGAGATTGATGGAGATGGCTTTTTGGATATATCAATTGACCATTATCTGTGTAGTTATTGGGAAAATTCATGTTTTCAGCCATACAAAATTGAGTTCCTATTAAACAACAACAATTCAGCACCAAATAATAGACCACCTAGCCCGAATAATCTCACATTTGATTTTGAGAATGAACGAATAGCGTGGATACAACCTTTAGGAGATGAAACTCCATTAGAAGCAATGAATTATAATTTGCTCCTTAGTTCAGGGACAACAAAATTGGTATATCCTTTTTCAAATCTAACAACTGGCACACCAATGTTCCCTAATAAGGGGAATGTTGGTTTAAATAATTTTTACAGCACAAAATTCCTGCCTTCGGGAAACTATCAGGTAAAAGTTCAGAGCATTGATGGTGGAATGCAAAGTTCTGAATTTTCAGAAATCTTCGAATTCGATATAGAATTGCCTCCTGAAAATATTTCGGTTGTGAACCAATCCCCATCTGATGTTGAAATTTCCTGGTCAAACCCAGTATTATATAATCAAATAATTGTTGAACGATCTTGTGATAATGGCCCATTTGAAATTATTGCTTTCTTGCCTGGCAATACGCAGGAATTCAACGATGAAGGAATTAATGGGCAATGCACTTTAGTAAGATATAGAATCAAGGCAAAAACCAATACTAGCATTTCTGCGTATAGCGATATTTTATTAGTTGACTTATCAAGATTTTTAGCCAGAAAATACGATTTCGAAACAGATTTTTGGAAGGCATATGATATTGCCTGGGCAGACTATGATCACGATGGTGACATGGATCTTGTAGCTTTTAAATATCCAGAACTGGAAATATATAGAAATGAGGCTGATGACGGATTTGTTTTGGTGCAAGTATTGCAAAATCCTGGTGAGCTATTTCCAATTTTGGACTGGTATGATATAGATAATGACAATTATCCAGACATCTTAGCCTCTTATTACAATGAGGGGATTTATACAATCAAAAATCAAGGTCAAGATAGATTTGAAATAACTAACACTTCAAGTCCATTACCATGTTTAAGTACGATAGGGGATTTAGATAGAAATGGAATAATAGATATAGTTTATCAAAAAAACAACAAAGTGTGCTATTCTAGTATTGATAGTATTTCAGACCATGTTTTATATGAATTTGAAGATGAAATAGATGGACTATTCAGCATTATAACTGGAGACTTTAACAAGGATTATTATTCAGACATATTTTTATTTGGTATGGAGAGTATTTATTTAGAAAGCCAGGGGGAGCTACAATATGAAATATATCCCATGTCTGATGATTTCAACATAAAAGAACTTCACTCAAGAATTGGGTGTCTTCGCGAAACAGATTTAAACAATGACGGTAAGCATGATATAGTCTTATCTTATACAAATTCAATTGATCAATCAAACCACATTGGATTTATTACTCTGGATGAAAATGGAGCACGCCTTCAAACTGTTGCAAATATTATTCCTGAGCACAACCCTATACTTCATGTTGGCGATTTTGACAATGACGGAAATTCAGATATATGTATTCAGCGAATATTTGAAGAATCTTTGGGTGAAGTTGTTTCTCCTGGCCTCTACATACAAGACGATATGCAATTTAAATACCATGAAATGGTCAAACATATGGAAGTTCGGGATTTGTTTGAAACTATTGATATTGATGCTGATGGCGATCTTGATATAATAACTAATGGATTGGATGAAGAGAATCAGGAATTTATTGGATTGAAATTGGAAAATAGGGCTAATGGATTTTATTCAGTAGCTAATATGGCACCTAACCCTCCTAGTGAATTAATACTTGATTATACAGAAAACAATATTATCGTTGAATGGAATCAAGGAAGTGACGATCTTACTTCAACATCTGCTCTCACGTATAATTATTTATTAAAGGATGATGCTAAAACATTGATTTCTCCAATGGCCAATGAGAATAGTGGTCAAAGATATATTGTAAATATAGGTAATAATGGTTTTGCCAGAACCCGCGCTTTTAATAATCTGAAAGAAGGAAATTATTCTTTTAGGGTACAATCAATAGATAATGGTTATAAGGGCTCAGTATTCTCGAGTGAAGTTGATTTTGCAATTAGTAATCCTCCTGTTTTAAAGGGAATTAGTTTACTCAACTCAACAAGCGCCAGGATTTCATGGGAACCACCGGCATCTGCTTCTGGATTTACTATTCAAAGAGCTACTTCAAAATCGGGACCTTTCAATATGGTTGCCACCCTTGACGGTGATCAGCATAGTTATATCGATCGAAATCTGGAAAGAAATACACTATATTATTACAGGCTGCACTATTACGGCGAGAATTTACTATCAGAACATATCATTTCCCCTTTTGAAACCAGGGATTTTATTTCTTTAGATAATGATAATTTACCTAATGGAATGGTGATAAAATCTATTCCCTGTGATATAGATAGAGATGGCTTTTTTGATTTAGCAGTATTATTTGAAGATAAAATAGTTATCTATGAAAATGATGGTATTGGAAAATACAATCCGAAATTAGAAATTCCAGTTAATAAAATGCCTGCTGATTTTATCTGTGTAGATTATAACTCAGATAATCGTGTTGATTTTCTCGTTTCCTTTGTCAGTGAAAAAGTAATTGCGGTTTTTGAACAAACTGATGGAGGGGAATTTTTAGAATATATAAAAATATCTAATCGCATTTCATCACCAAAGAACTTCCAATCAATTGATATTGACAATGATGGCAGATTAGACATTTTGTATGATGATGATATAATCTTGGGATCTTCTTCTGGTAGTGAAACTATTGCATTTGTTGATGCACCAATTCTATCAAATAGAGATTATTCTTTACTAGAAGTGCAAGATTTTGATCTTGATATGGATATGGACATATTGTTTGGTGGTGGTGTTAATTCAAGACAATTTTCATGGATTGAAAATAGATATCCAATGAAAGGTCCGGTGAATCAATTGTGCAATTATTGTGAAGGTAATCATATGGCTATAGGAGATTTCAATGCAGATGGGTACTTGGATTTTGTTCTATTCGGAGAAGGAAATTTTGGATACAATCAAGGGGTTTTAAAGTTAGATAATGGAAATATGAATTATGAGACTATTGAACTGACAAATTCAAGATATACGGAAGTTAACCATACAGTTGGCGATTATGATAATAATGGATATACCGACATAATAATAACAGGAAAAATGATAAATCATGAAGATTCTTCTTTGAACGGTGCATTTATAAATGAAGGAATTCCTGAATTTATTATAGAAAGAAATATTGATTTAGATGATATTACCGGATCACCACAATTTATTGATATTGACAATGATGGAGATTTGGACATTATCGTTACCATGCAAAATAAAGATAATCAAGGCATTAAAACCTTTATCAATACTACGATTCACCATATAATAGGCCCAGAAAACTCAAGGCCAACAATTCCTGTAAATTTGAAGTCTCAGGTATATCAAGATAGCGTATATCTCTCATGGGATTCTTCAGATGATTTAGAAACACCTTCAGGTTCTTTGAACTATAATATTCAGATTAAAAATGAAAAAGAAGAATACATTATATCCCCTTCTAGTAATGATGAAGGACCATTTACAGTTTCAAGCAAAGGGAATGTTGGATTCAATAAATCGTGGTATGTAATTGGATTAAATCCTGGAAGATATTCATGGAAAGTACAGGCAATTGATGCCGGATATAAATATTCATCGTTTTCTGAAGAACAAGTATTTGAAGTTCTTGAAAAGGAAGTCACAGGGCTTATCGAAAATGACAAATTTTGTTCAGTATATCCAAATCCTGCGATAAACGAAATCATCGTTCAAGGCATTTATCCAGAAATTGAGAAGATTCAAATCAGAAATATACTTGGAAACCTTATGATGGAATCAAATATATCTCCCAATGATATTGCCAGAAAATCGATAAATGTTGATCTAAGAGGCTACCCTTCTGGCGTTTACTATTTAACCATCAAAGAAAACATGAATAGTCATTCCATAAGGTTTTTAATAAGGTAGATGTTAGCTAACAGGGACATTAAGTTATGCAACTGAAGGTAATAATCTATGTTTCTAATGTATCACTACGATCACGGACGTAGGGGTACTATTACTCAGCCTTCACCACTTTTGATTTTAGAATTTGCGAACTATTTGCGATCGTTAAAATATATGTCCCACTAGGCAACATACGCATATCAATGTCATGACTATCTTCGGTCACTCCATCTTCAAAATAAACAATGGAACCTGTGAGATCGCAAAGCATAACGCTATAATTATCATGGGATTTTGTTTGCTCGACAATCAAGTACTCGACAACTGGATTTGGACGAAGTAACAAGACATCTTCTGAAATCCTGTCGGTAATGGAAGTGACTCCCATCACTTCAACCTGCAGTTGAAAAACCTGACTGCTATCCAATCCATCAAATACCTTGATTGGTATATTTAAAATTCCGGTATACTGGCTGTCAGGTCTTACTAGATTTTTGGACAAACTATAGTATTCACCATCCAATAATTCAAGACTGAAATCATCGGGATATACATTATCCGGGTCACTTACAAGAATATCTGATAAAGTAATTTCGATAGGAGTATTTATGGGGGTGGATATCTGCGAGATCACATCAACGATGACAGGTGCATCATTGACAGGAGTCACTTCAATCTCGATTTGTACTTCATCACTAATACTAGCTGTATCATGTACTGCAACAGAAACGTGTAAAATTCCATTGTAATCCGGATCAGGTATAACCTCATTATCAATCATTGAATAATTATCACCATCATTAATTTGTAATGTAAAATCATCAGGATAAACATTATCAGGATCTCTAATTACAAGATCAGATAGTGACAATGTAAATGTACTATCCTCGGCAATGATTATTGGAGATTTTAAGCCCTCAATTACGGGTATATCATTCACTGGCATAACATCAACGACAGTAATAAATACTTCACTATCATCTTCACCATCATTGACTACAATTGGAACACTGATATTTCCATAAAAATTAAGTGTAGTAACTATTTCATTGTCGATGATTGTGAAGTTTTCCGCAGCAACTATCTTAATGGTAAATTCTTCCGGATACGCATTATCAGGATCTACAATTATCAAATCTGTTACTTTAATAGCAAATGGAACATCTTCATATGTTGACAGTTCATTAGTCATTCTGTTGATTACAGGAATGTCGTTGACTGGAGTCACTTCTATCTTCAAAATATATACATTGCTGCTATCCAATAGATCATTCACCACTACTGCTACAGCCAGTATCCCATTAAAGTCTACATCAGGAGTAATTTCATGAGCATTCAGTGTGTAATTATCACCGCCATACAATTTCATGGTAAAATCCTCAGGATATTGATTATCCGGATCATTCAATACAAGATCATCCAAATTGATCGTGATAGGTGTTTCTTCTGGAGTGGAAATTTGCTCATGAACACCACTAATTATTGGCGGAAAATTGACATGGAATTGCTGCTCAGATGCAAATGGAGAACCCGCATAGCAATTATCAACAGCCTGTACGCTCCAAAAGTAGTCTCCTGGAGGCATGAATCTAGTGAGAAAATGATTTGTTCCATACTGAAGATTACCATGCTCCACGATTTTTCTTTGACCTGACCCTAAGCTATTAGATGAGATTATGGTATCAACTTCTGTTCGTAGATACCAGTTGTAGGTAAGTCCATCTCTATCTGTTTCATTATCAACACTAGCATCCCAGGTAAACTCAAATCTATCATTGACAAGCTGAGTTATTAAGTTTAAAGGAGCAGATGGCGGAGTGTTATATACAACTCCATCATTTTTATAAATAACAGTAATGCTGTTTTCATATGAATTCTCAAAAGTCCCTGATATAGCTAGATCAAGATCACTGTCATTGTCAAAATCACCCAATTTGATTGATCCATTTGTTAAGGGAGGCAAAGATTCCGAAAGTAGTTCTGAAAAAGTCCCATCATTATTGCTATATGCTTTCCCAAAACTGATATTAATGAAATCCTGGAGGCTATCCCCAACTATCGCTACATCTGAGTAACCATTATTATTGAAATCTCCTGTATCATGATATCCAAATATTGTAGGGCTAATGGTATGAGTCTGATCGATAGACAGAACCGATCCGCTCTGATTTTTAATCAATCTTGTAAGAGGCTCTCTTCTTTTTGATGTTGAGCTTGTTTGTAACCAGTAAGCTCCTGTTAAGGTAATATCTGGATAACTATCATTATTAATGTCAAAAACCTTCAAATTACCAACATGTATACCAATAGTATCCAAAATTGTTTTTTCCAGGAAATCACCATTTTTTGTGTACAATCGAGTTTCAGAATTAGTTTTCTTTTCTTCTACAGTTTCTTCAAAGGATCCCGAAGAAACGATTTCAAAATTCCCATCCAAATTAATATCTATTGGACGAATGCATTGAGTATGAAATCCAAACGGATTATCATCGAAATCCATCTCCACAAAAGCCCCATCCTCATTTTTGTATATCGCAGTTTTAAAAAACCAACCACCCCCTCTTCCCTGAATAAACTTTTGGCCTGAGAAAACAACATCTAGGTCACCGTCATTATCAAAATCTATGATAAATCCATCACCTCCATAATCGTTAATGTTGGCTATTAATTTTATGCCCCCTGACGACATAAATTCATTTTTGTAGATTGAGGTGTATCCAGATGGATCAAATCCTTTTTTACTAATAAGAAAATCAACATAACCATCCCCATCAAAGTCCTTAATGTCTACTACTATCATTTGATTTTCAAAGAAATTTTCGATTTTAGTGAATGTTCCTGAGCCTTCATTTATGTAAAGAAGGTGTTTTTCTACAAAGTAGTTGTCAGAATTGTATCCACTTCCTTTCTGTATTAGATCTAAATCACCATCAGAATCAATATCCAACCAGCTGACCTGACTAGCCAAATCTTCAAATCCCGGATCGAATTCTGAAAAAATCTGAGCATTAGAAACCAGAGATATTATGAGGACTAGAAAAGTTACTAGATATTTCATATAATAGAAAATAAAAAATTACTGTCATCCGACTTTTTTCGGATTGGGAGAATAATCGTTGTTTAAAGCAAAATTAAGGAGATTTATTCTTTTTCACAGAAATACCCCCCTTTGTTTTATCGAAAATTGTCAGTTGTATTATTTCCAGATCGCGTTCGGCTTCATTCAAACGAGTTGTGGTGATGATTTTTATCAGTGAAACATAGGATACCATGTTGTTGGCTGCCATACTGACTATGGTAGTGAAGATTTCAGCTTCTTTACATTGTTTATGAATCACGGAAAATATCAGATTGGCAATCAATGCTATCCAAACCTGTGTTTTGATGCCTTCCGGGCTGTCCGAGAAAAAATACGCTAATTGAAAATTCTGTTTGAGTCTTTTAAAAAGTACCTCAATGTTCCATCGATATTTGTATAGCTGAATAATGATGAGCGCATCATAGTCAAACATATTGCTGACAAACTTCAATACCTTGCCTGATTCAGGGTCTTTATACACAATCATCCGGGCCTTGAGGGCTGTGTTTGAATTACTTAGCTCAATGACCTGGTCGCTTATCACACCACCATCAGCATAGGTGCTGATATGGTTGGGCACTCCTTCAAGTACTTTGAAAGAAGCGTTTTCATTGAGCCTTGTCACAAAAAAGGTTCCTTTATCGCTCCAATCAGACCATACGCCATAGTTGGCATATCCCTTATCGTAGATATAGATCGTACCGCAATCAGCCTCCAGCTGTCCGAGATATGTTTTGTCGTTACAGGCTGCCTCGCTGAGCGCAATTAGATCAGGCACACTCCCTCCCAGTGGCAATTTGGCATGAACCTTTAACCCGCCTTTTTTCTTTGAATCAATAGGATTCCTACCTGCCCCCTTGAAAACATTTACAAACAGTGAGACAGTAGATGAGTCAATGATTTCAAGTTTATAATTTTTCAAATCCTCGGCCAGCATCAGACAGCAATCTTCTGGGGTTAACTTGTCCCTGTAATGATCATATAGCAGGGTGTAGATACTGGCAAACACTTCACTATCTCGGTTGATATTGGCGTCACTCAAAGTGCTTTTTGC
>CAWZYX010000081.1:0-13959 GCA_963966315.1 uncultured Winogradskyella sp.
CTTCTCAAGAGCACAAAAATTGAAGCTAAACTCACAGATAGCCTCAACAATTTTCAACTAGTAGATGTGTCACTGGCCGCCGATTACGAACGTAAGTGGCTTCAAGAGCTTTATGAAAACAGCCTTTATGATACCATTTACAAATCGGTTGAGGAATTGGAATATGAAGAGGTTGACTATCCCGAACTACCAACAGACACTCTGAAAAACAGGTTGGAAAAACTAAATGCTAAAACTCCATTTAATATTGCGTACAACCCAAGCCTAGAGAGTGTAATCAAGAGCTATTTAAAGAACAGGAGAAATACTCTTCAACGCCTAATGGGAATGAGCCACTTGTATTTTCCGATGTTTGAAGAGGCATTAGATGCCTATGATATTCCACTAGAAATAAAGTATCTGGCCATTGTTGAGTCGGCATTAAATCCTCGGGCTCGATCGCGCGTTGGAGCTACTGGTCTATGGCAGTTTATGTTTACCACCGGAAAAATGTATGGGCTTAATGTAAGTAGTTATGTCGATGAACGAAGAGATCCGATTAAGTCTACAGAGGCTGCAGCTAAATATTTAGCAAAATTGTACCAAATTTTTGGTGACTGGGATTTAGCGCTAGCTGCTTACAATTCAGGCCCGGGAAATGTCAACAAAGCTATTAGGCGTTCCGGAGGTTATGAGAATTACTGGAACCTCAGACCTTTTCTGCCCAGAGAGACCGCTGGATATGTGCCTGCCTTCCTGGCCACGTTATATATTTTTGAGTATGCTGAGGAGCATGGTTTTGGAGCTCAAAAACCGATGTTTCACCATCTGGAAACAGATACGATTAGGGTGAAGCAAATGATCACTCTTGATCAGGTCTCAGAAGTGACGGGTGTGAATATTGAGGAACTACAATTTCTTAACCCGTCCTACAAACTAGACATCATTCCTGTCATTGAAGGTGAAAACTATTATCTTCGATTGCCTCGTTATGCAGCGGCCATTTTTGTAGCCAACGAAGAAAGTATTTACGCTTATGCCAAGGCCGAATTTGAGAAGCGCGAAAAGCCACTTCCCCAGTATTTTGACAATGATACCAAAGTACGTTATAGGGTTCGCTCTGGTGACTACTTAGGTCGAATTGCCCGTAAGTATGGGGTGAGGGTAAGCCAGATCAAGCAATGGAATGGTTTGAGGAGCAATAATATCAGGGTGGGACAGCGCCTTACGATATACCCAAGAAATCCTGTAAGTGTTGATATTTCAGGCAAAAATCCTGTAAGCAAGCCAGAACCAAAGAAGCAGGTCGAAACGAATGGAAAAAAAACATACACCGTTCAAGAAGGCGACTCTTTGTGGACCATTGCGCAAAAGTTTGAAGGAGTGAGTGTGGATAATTTAAAAGAATGGAATAACATCACGAGCAATAGACTAAAGATTGGAATGGTTCTTGTGGTGTCCCAATAAATTTAAACTAATGAAAAACAAGTTCACTTTATATCTGCTGTTACTCTCAGCGATCATCGTCACATCATGCACTGATAAAAAGAAGCCACAGCGATACATCACTGAATCTTCAGGGAACATCAACAGCATTTCCCTTGTGGCGGATAATCTGGTATGGGAGGGATCTGTTGGAGAAACTGTTAGAGAAATCTTTGCAGCGCCTTTACTGGGACTGCCTCAGGACGAGCCTATTTTTAGTATCAGACAAATTCCGGAACAGGTCTTTGACGGATTTGCTACCAAAAACCGTTTGATCTTAAAACTGGAAAGAACGGATAGCACTGGTATCACTTATCTAAAGGATGTATATGCCAAACCTCAAACCGTGGTGCTTATTAAGGGTCAATCGGACAAGGAGCTTATTAACCTCCTGAATGAACACCAGCAAAAGATAATAAATGCTTTCAACAAGGAGGAAGTCAATGAAAAACTAAGACGAATTAATAAATCGCTATTGACAGATGAACAAATGGAACAAGATTTGGGTTTTAAAATTGACATTCCTTCGGCCTATCGCATAGCACTAAGTGAGGATAATTTTTACTGGGTAAGAAAGAGTTTAACGAATACCATGACCATGGACTTTATGTTCTATCAGGTTCCAATGGAAACAATTAGACAAGGAGATAGTGCTATTGTGGACATAGTAAGAATGAGGGACTCTATTACCAAATATAAAATCCCTGGAGAAGATGGGATGATCATGTCTACTGAAGATGCTTATACACCGTCCTTATTTGAAACGAGTATCGATGGGCACATGGCCTTTGAAACACGCGGAATGTGGGAAATTAAGGGTGAGTACATGGCAGGGCCTTTTATTAATTATGCTATTAAAGACCAGACTAATAACCGGTATATAATAGCAGAAGGTTATGTTTACGCTCCATCACTGAACAAAAGAGAATATATTTTTGAGCAGGAAGCAATAATTAAATCTATGCAGATTAAATAAATAAAAAGCCCCGCTTGAAGCAGGGCTTTTTTTAGTCTATGGAGTACGTTTTATTCTTCAATTTTTTTGGAGTCATCATCTTTGCTGGCATCTTTAAATTCCTTGATTCCACTTCCTAATCCCCTCATTAATTCTGGAATTTTTTTTCCGCCAAAAAGCAAAATGATAGCTAATCCAATGATCACCCACTGCCATGGTCCTATCACTAAAAAGATATTAAGTAAACTCATAATCATTTATTTCTTATACAAAGTTAAGAATTATAGTTGAATTACTGATGCTTTCAGTAAGAATCAGGTAATTACAAGGCACTATTATTCTAAAATAACTAATTTTACGAGGTGAAAAGTAAGGAGAAAAAGGACAGAAAATTTGCAGATCGTTTACTTAACAAGTACCGACTTGTTATTTTAAACGAAGAGACATTTGAGGAGCGCTTTGCTATCAAGTTAACACGCTTGAACGTGTTTATACTTTTTTCTCTTTCGGCAATTGGCCTTATTTTTTTAACCACTCTTTTAATTGCCTTTACTCCTTTGCGTGAATACATTCCCGGTTATTCGTCAGCCGCGCTCAAAAAAAAAGCAACAACCCTTACCTATAAAACAGACTCCATACAAAATGAACTTGAATTAAATGAACGTTACTTAGCTTCCATTCGGAGTGTGCTTACTGGTCAAATACAGGCAGACGACATTAACCGAGATTCTATTGTTGAGTTGGCCGCAAGAGATACCGAACTCATTGAACCCAGCAAAGCAGATTCTATTCTCAGAGAAAAAGTTCGAAAGGAAGATAAATACAACCTCTTCAACACGGATATTAGGACTTCAAGATTGGTATTGTTTCCACCCGTGAAGGGCACCATTTCCGACAAATATCGACCGGAAGATCGTCATTTTGCAACAGATATTGCTGTAACCATCAATACGCCAGTGAAGGCCGTTGCAGATGGAACGGTGATTTTCAGTGAGTGGACGGTTGAAACCGGTTATGTTATGATTATTGCACACGAACAACAATTATTATCCGTCTATAAACACAACGCTTCGCTTACAAAAAACCAGGGGGATCTTGTAAAATCAGGAGAAGTCATAGCTCTTTCGGGTAATTCCGGAGAATACACTACGGGACCACATTTGCACTTCGAATTATGGAGTAATGGTTATCCGGTTGATCCTGAGAATTTTATTGATTTTCAATAGCTCAGCCATGCGATCGATCAAATCAATATTAGCAATTCCATTTTCGAGGTTGGTTCGAAGATCAATTGATAAATGGTCTTCAAAACCGGTCGACACTCAAAAAAAGGTTTTCCAATCCTTGATAAAAAATGGACGAAGAACGCAGTTTGGTAGGGATCACCATTTCAATCAGATCAAAAACCATCAGGACTACACCGTTCTGGTTCCTGTCCGGGATTATGAAGGATTAAAGCCATACATAGATAGTATGGTTACGGGAGAAAAAGACCTACTATGGCCGGGTCGCCCTATCTATTATGCCAAAACATCAGGAACTACCTCTGGCTCCAAGTACATTCCTATCACCAAAGAAAGTATGCCTACCCATATTAAAGCGGCAAGAAATGCTTTATTGTGCTATATCGCGGAAACAGGAAACACTGAATTTGTTGATGGCAAGATGATTTTCCTTCAAGGTAGTCCTATACTAAGCAAAACACTAGAAGTTGAAACAGGAAGGCTGTCTGGTATTGTAGCACATTATGTTCCTGCATACCTTCAGAAAAACAGGTTGCCCAGTTACAAAACGAATTGTATTGAGGACTGGGACGCCAAAGTGGATGCTATCGTTGATGAGACTGTCAATGAGAATATGACTGTTATCTCAGGAATTCCTCCTTGGGTATTGGGGTATTTTGAGAAGCTCAAAGAGCGCACAGGAAAACCGATTGGAACTTTGTTCAAGAAGTTCAATCTTTTTGTTTATGGAGGAGTAAACTACCTACCCTATAAGGCAAAATTTGAGGAACTAATAGGAAGGTCTGTAGACAGTATCGAACTGTACCCGGCAAGTGAGGGTTTTTTTGCTTTTCAGGACAAACAAGAAGACACAGGAATGTTGCTTCAGCTAAATTCAGGAATTTTTTATGAGTTTATCCCTGCAAATGAGTTTTATGACGAAAACCCTCGCAGACTAACTATAGGCGAAGTAAACCCGGGAATTAATTATGTAATGGTTATTTCTACCAATGCGGGCTTGTGGGCGTACAACCTTGGAGATACTGTAATGTTTACGTCTGTTAAACCGTATAAAATCGTGGTGACAGGACGCATTAAGCACTTTATATCGGCATTTGGAGAACATGTAATTGGTAAGGAAGTGGAACAGGCGATGCAAAAAACCATTAAAAAGTTTGGTGGAGTTGTCAACGAATTTACGGTCGCTCCTCAGGTCAATCCAAAAGAAGGGCTTCCATTTCATGAGTGGTTCATAGAGTTTGATAGTAAGCCAGAAGATTTTGAGGGGTTTACAATTTTTCTGGATCAGGCTCTGCAGGAACAAAACAGTTACTATAAAGATTTAATAAACGGAAAAATTTTAAAACCTTTGCAGATCCGTTTGGTAATTAAAAAAGGCTTTGAATTGTACATGGAGTCTGTAGGAAAATTAGGCGGACAGAATAAAACCCCTAGATTGTCAAATGACAGATCTATTGTTGAAAAAATGGAGGAGTTAAATTTAATACAGTAAGGTTGTACAGAGCGCTTAACAGATGAGGATGAAACAAACCCACGCAAGAACACGAGCACAGGAAAGCTCAAGCGCTATTGAGCGTATGTATATTACCATGCGACATCTCTTTAACAGAGGATTCTATAAACCAATGGGGGTTTCAGGAGAAACGCTGAGAAATGCCCTGCTCATGTTAAGCCCGGAGATTTACGGATCCATAGGTGAAGACAAGGCAGAACTAGAGGGTTTGATTTATGTCATGGATCGATTACCAAAAGGAATAGAGGAGTGCACATTTATAAATCTTACCAGTGACGAGGGTTATTCCGGGTCACATTTCAAACCCATCATCCCGGCTAAAAGGAGAAGAAATTGTTACAGAATTGATGAGCTTCAAATGAATATTGAGATCACTCGAGGACGATCTGAGATATATGATATTTTAACCCACCTCACCTTTCTGTTTATTGAATCTCATAAGATCAGCCGACGTGTATTAATTGACGAAGAAGGGCAAACAACCAGAGACTGGGCTAAGTTGGAAGAAGCAATTCGCCTAAAAAATCGACTCAGTTTAAAACAAAGGGAGATCGCTGTGACTCATGTTGCCAACATCCTTGGCCGAACGTTTGAGGAAGTGATGACGGTGTATGATAATTTTTCCACTGAAGATCAACCTGAGCGATTATTACATGTCATCTACTGGATTGGCAAGCTGGCCATGAGAGAATCGCTTGGTGAGGAGAAGAGGACAATAACCTTCAGTCAGGTGTTAAGAGAGCGTCTGGGTCAGCATTTGCACGGAGAAATATGGGCCAATGACATCAAAATGCATTTGAAGGACAAAGGTTTAATTGATAGGCCTTTACATATTATCAGTGCAAATATGCACAGTGTGATGAATACATTCTTTGCACAGAAGGCCTTAAAAAAGGAGGCTCAAGAATTGGATGGGTTAGAACTGTTTCAACGGTTGAGTAACCCTCTTAATGCGTTGATGCGAAAAAAAGTAGAATCCTTCGCATTGAAGAATGGAATGACCTTAATTAAAGACCAGTCGGGCACAAACATAGATGTTCAGGTGTTTGACTTGTTAAAATTAGAAGAGAATAACTTCATCAATCCACTTCAAGGAGACCCTAAAGAAGCACCTGTTATTCTTGTTATGGACTATGCCTTTGGTGAACAGGCGTATGAAACCATGGATGAATTGTTAAAACCATTTTATTTCAACGGGGATAAGAAACATATAAATGTATTCTCAATCTCCATTATGGGTAAAGCGGGAATCTTAAGAGGTGGTAAAGGTGACATAATGGTTCCTACGGCTCATATTTTCGAGGGAACAGCGGATAACTACCCTTTTCAAAATGAATTAAATCGTCAAGATTTATTAGATTGTGGCGTTGAAGTGTATGAAGGTGCTATGGTGACAGTTCTAGGGACTTCATTACAGAACAAAGAAATTTTAAAGTTTTTTAGAGACTCCACCTGGAACGTTATTGGACTTGAAATGGAAGGGGCTCATTATCAAAAAGCAATCCAAGCCGCCTCAAGGGTGCGAGGTAATATTAGAAACGATGTTAAGGTCAGATACGCGTATTACGCCAGTGACAACCCGCTGGAAACAGGAAGTACTTTAGCATCAGGAGGTTTAGGTGAATCAGGCGTGAAGCCCACCTATCTCATTACCGAAAAAATATTAACGCAAATTGTAAATAATTCATAATAATGGACCAAACCAAACCCAATAACCCTCAAAACGATGAGGTAGACTTAGGACAGCTGTTTAATGCAATTGGCCGCTTGTTCGAAAGACTATTTCAATTTATAGCCTCGATATTTAAGGGCTTATTTTCTGTTGTTATTTACAGTTTAAAACCTCTGGTAAATAACATTAAACTCATCAGTATCGTTCTATTGGTAGCTGCGATTGCCGGATATATTGTTCAGCAATACCGAACCCCGATTTATCAATCCGATATGCTGGTAAGGCCCTATTTTGACTCCAAATACCAGCTGGATAACAATGTCAAGTATTTTAATGCGCTTATCGGTCAGGGAAACATCCGGGAACTAATTAAAATTTTTGAAATAGATTCGGTAGAGGCCAGTTCACTAACCGGATTTAGAATGGAGGCAGGCCCAGAGGATTTAATGAAAGAGTACGACAGCTATCTAAAATCTATTGATAGCAGTCTTGTAGAGATTATACCCTATGAGGAGTTCCTTAAGAACAGAGAAATGCTGGATGCCAATCTGTTCTCAATAACGGCCATGGCCAAACGAAGAGATGTATTTATTGGTTTGGAAAAGGGGTTCGCTAAAACCTTTGAAAATGACTTTTCAAGAGAGTTGAAAGAAAAAAGAGACGATACCATTCAAATGCGAAAAGCCTCTTTTGAAAAGCAGCTTCAACAGATTGAAAAGCTCCAGGTAGTATACATTGGCGTCATTGAAAAAGAGGCAGAAAACCCTGAAGTGGCCATTGGTATGGAAGGGATGTTTCCCTTACAACAATCAAAAAGAGAAACAAAGGAATACGACTTGCTTGAAAGAGAGCTATCACTAAGAGCAGAAATCAACCGTCTTGAGGAACAGTTGCGAAAGGACGATCGCTATTTTGACATTGTTTCTGGTTTCAATGAAATAGGAGAGTTCAAACCAGGTCTTAAGAACAACTTTTCAATATTGCTTCCTGCGCTTGCATTTTGCCTGATGGTTGCTGTGTATTTAGCACAAAAAATTTTCAAATTTATTAAAGAGTATGGAGAATAAAACCATAATGATCACCGGAGGGGCCGGTTTCATCGGTTCCCACGTCATCAGATATTTTTTAAAAAACTACCCTCAATACAGAATTGTAAATTTCGACAAACTCACCTACTCGGGAAATCTTGAAAATTTAAAAGATGTAGAATCTCACGAGAACTATACCTTTATAAAAGGTGATATTTGCAGTGCAGAGGAAACGGATGAGGCCTTCTCCACTCACAATATTGACGCCGTGATTCACCTGGCTGCAGAGTCCCATGTAGACCGATCTATTGAAGACCCGCTGGTATTTGCAAAAACCAATGTTTTAGGAACCATTAACCTTTTGGAAACCTTTAAAAAACACAAAGGAAGAACAGGACTGTTTTATCACATAAGTACTGATGAAGTATACGGCAGCCTGGGACCCAGTGGGCTCTTTAAGGAAACGACGGCCTACGATCCAAACTCACCCTATTCTGCATCCAAGGCTAGCTCCGATCATTTCGTGCGGGCTTACGGTGAGACCTACGGAATACCATTCATTATCTCTAATTGCTCCAATAACTACGGACCCAATCAGTTTCCTGAAAAACTCATCCCTTTGTTCATTAATAATATCATCCACAAAAAACCCTTGCCTGTTTATGGAGATGGAAATTATACCAGAGACTGGCTCTACGTAAAGGACCATGCAAATGCAATTGGATTGATTTTTCATAAAGGACAACCCGGAGAGACCTATAACATTGGAGGCTTCAATGAGTGGAAGAATATCGATCTGGTCAATTTGTTATGCGATACAATGGACGTGAAGCTTGGGAGAGAAAAGGGGTGGTCGAGAAAATTAATTACTTACGTCAAAGACCGTCCGGGTCATGACCTGCGTTATGCCATTGACGCCACAAAAATAAATAAGAATCTAGGGTGGAAACCTTCACTCCAGTTTCAGGAGGGACTGGAGTCGACGATTGATTGGTATCTCAACAACAATCAGTGGTTGAAGAACGTCACTTCAGGCGATTACCAGAAGTACTACAGTCAACAATATCACCTATAAGGACATGAAAGGAATAGTATTAGCAGGAGGCTCAGGAACACGATTACATCCGCTTACTCTAGCTGTGAGTAAACAGCTGATGCCAGTGTATGATAAACCTATGATTTACTACCCGATTTCAACGCTTATGTGGTCTGGCATCAGGGAGATTTTGATCATTTCAACCCCTAAAGATCTTCCGCTCTTTAAAGAGCTTTTAGGAGATGGCAGTCGCTATGGGTGCAGGTTTGAGTATGCTGTTCAAGAGCACCCCAATGGGTTGGCTGAAGCCTTTATCATTGGTTCTGAATTTATCGGAAATGATAAGGTAGCTCTTATCTTAGGGGATAACATATTTTATGGCACCGGACTTGCCGAGAAGCTGCAGGCAAATAATGACCCCGAAGGTGGGATCATTTATGCCTATCACGTTCATGACCCGGAACGGTATGGGGTGGTAGAATTTGATCAGCAAGGAACCGCTATCAGTATTGAAGAAAAACCACAGAGACCTAAGTCCAATTTCGCCGTTCCTGGAATTTATTTTTATGATAACCAGGTGGTCGATATTGCCAGGTCTATAAAGCCCAGTGCCAGAGGAGAACTGGAAATAACAGATGTCAACAGGGCATACCTGAACAAGGGACAACTCAATGTTTCTGTTTTAGATAAAGGAACCGCCTGGCTCGACACGGGCACCTTTAATTCTTTAATGCAGGCCTCACAATTTGTACAGGTGATAGAGGAAAGACAGGGATTAAAAATAGGCTCTATTGAGGAGGCTGCGTACCGAATGAAATACATTAACACTGACCAACTCAAAGAGCTCGTAAAACCCTTGCAAAAAAGCGGGTATGGAACACATTTAATCAATCTACTTTCCAAAAAATGATTATCGAAGAGACGTTTTTAAGCGGGAGCTATTTGTTAAAGCCACAAATTATAGAGGATTCAAGAGGGTATTTTTTTGAATCTTTCAGGGTTTCATACTTAAGAGAAAAAGGATTGCCCTTTGAGTTTGTACAGGATAATGAGTCCAAATCTCAAAAAGGAGTGCTTAGGGGGCTGCATTATCAAATTGGAGAGCACGCACAGGCTAAACTGGTGCGCGTCATCACCGGAAGTGTATTGGACGTTATTGTCGATCTAAGAAAGGGTTCAGATACCTTTGGGCAGCATTTTAAAGTCATTTTATCTGGTGCGAATAAACAGCAATTACTGGTTCCAAGAGGGTTCGGCCACGGATTTCTAGTCCTGGAGGACGATACTATTTTCTCTTATAAATGTGATAATTTTTATCATAAGCCTTCCGAAAGAGGAATTACTTATGATGATCCGGAATTGAATATAGACTGGGGATTCCCTCAAGATCAACTCATCCTCTCAGAAAAGGATAAGAGTCTACCATTATTGAAGGATGCAGAGCTATGTTAAAAGTGATGGTAACCGGTTCAGGAGGGCAATTAGGTTCTTGTTTCAGAAGTATTGCTTCAAACTACACAGACATTAAGTTTTATTTTTATGATTCCAAGCAGCTGAATATCACCAACAAAGAGGATATTTTGCTGCAGTTTCGCCGACAACAATTTGATTATTGCATCAATTGTGCTGCCTACACAAAAGTGGATCAGGCAGAAAAAGAACCCGAAAAGGCTTACGCTGTAAATGCCACAGGCCCAAAGATTCTGGCTGAGGCCTGTAGGACTCAGGGGGCAACCCTTATTCATATATCAACAGATTTCGTTTTTGGAGGGAATCAGGATCGACCATACAACGAAGAAGACCGTCCAAACCCTTTAGGGGTCTATGGGTCAACCAAGTTAAAAGGAGAAGAAGCCATTGCTAGTACCCTGAAACATCATATTATCATTCGTACCTCCTGGGTTTACAGTCCCTATGGACATAATTTTGTGAAGACCATGCTAAGGTTGGCAAAGGAAAGCCCCACTGTTTCTGTGGTTTGCGATCAGCTGGGCTCGCCCACATATGCCATGGATCTGGCTTATGGTATCCTGCAAATTGTGAGATCTGGCTCCAATCACTATGGCATTTATCATTTTTCGAATAAAGGTGTCACCTCCTGGTACGAGTTTGCCTCAAAAGTTTTTCAAATCAAAGAGATAGCCGTAGATTTGAAGCCCATAAAAACCAAGGAGTACAAAACCTTAGCTAAGAGACCCTTATTCAGTGTACTGGATACGTCCAAAATTGAATTGGAATTTAAGCTTAAGATTAAAAGCTGGGATGAGAGTTTAGAAAGTGCTCTAAAAGAAATATGCTGAATTCAAACTTAATCATTGCTTCCAACGCTGCGATAAAGGCAGGAGCCGCCATCATGGACGTATACAACTCAGATTTTGAGGTGATCACAAAGTCCGACAACTCTCCATTGACCCTGGCAGATCAAAAGGCCAATGACATCATTAATTCATTCCTTCGTCAAACAAAGATCCCCATTATCAGTGAGGAAAATAAGCAAATGGAGTACCATTTAAGAAAGGACTGGGAAGAGGTCTGGGTTGTAGACCCGCTTGATGGAACCAAGGAGTTTGTAAAAAAAAATGATGAATTTACAGTAAACATCGCTCTGGTCAGAAAGGGAAGACCGGTCTTAGGGGTTATTTTTGTTCCTGTAACTCGGTCTCTTTATTTGGGAGATGTTGAACAGAAGCATGCTTACAAAATGACCCTTCCGGGTTATGAGGCTTATTCAGAAGAGATGATCAAAACCGCCACTTTGCTTCAACCTGACCTTTCAATTAATAATGTCATAAGGGTGGTAGGTAGCAGGTCTCACATGAATGAAGATACCAAAGCATTTATTGAAACACTGAGGGCAGAAGGGAAACGTGTAGAAATTGTTTCCAGGGGGAGCTCTTTAAAGTTTTGCATTGTTGCAGAAGGTAAGGCTGATGTCTACCCCAGATATGCTCCAACAATGGAGTGGGATACCGCCGCAGGTCAGGCCATCTGTGAGGCGAGTGGTGCTTACGTAATAGACATAAAAACAAAAAATCCACTTCAATACAATAAGAAGAATTTGCTTAATCCATATTTCTTAGTTGGCTTGAACTAATGAGTGATATTTCCAAAAAGCGGCATTTGGCCAAAACAATTACCTGGAGGATGGTAGGTACATTAGATACCATTCTCCTGTCCTGGCTGGTTTCGGGGAATCCATATACAGGATTAAAAATTGGATTTGCCGAAGTGGTTACAAAAATGGTTCTGTATTACATTCATGAGCGTGTTTGGTTCAAGGTAAACCTAACCAAGGACGGCATGGTTCTGGAAAGTAGAAAACGACATTTGGCCAAGACCTTTACCTGGAGAACCATTGGCACCCTGGACACCATGCTTCTGGCCTGGATCATATCCGGAAACCCTTTGGTAGGATTTCAAATTGGGGTGGCAGAGGTCATTACAAAAATGCTATTGTATTATCTACATGAGCGTATTTGGTACAAGTTTGATTTTGGACTCAAGCAAAGGGCATAGAGTATGGCAAAACACCTATACAAACAAGGATTTCAAGTTTCCAGAAAGGACAGGCTCAGAAAAAACAAACACAATTCTTTTTTGATCTGGTTTACGGGATTGTCAGGCTCCGGAAAGTCGACAATAGCCAATCAGTTGGAGCTTGAGTTACACAAAAAAGGAGTGTCTACCTACGTATTGGATGGTGATAACGTACGATTAGGCTTAAACAAGGATCTTAGCTTTTCTGCCGAGGATCGCAGTGAGAACATCAGACGTATTTCCGAAGTAGCCAATTTGATGATTGATGCAGGGCTGGTGGTACTGGCAGCATTTGTGTCTCCCTTTAAAAAGGACAGAGAATTAATTAGAGAAGTGGTTAAAGATAGTAACTTTGTTGAGGTTTATATCAACACCTCCATAGAAGAGTGTGAACGAAGGGATGTAAAAGGCCTATACAAAAAGGCAAGAGCCGGGGAGATCAAAAACTTTACCGGTCTCAGCGCCCCCTATGAGGCTCCTGACCATCCGGAGATTGAAATTCAAACAGAAAGCACAACAGTTGAGCAGGCCGTTGAAATTATTATTGATCATATAGAACCAAAATTATATAAGGGTTATGAGTAAGTATTACCTTAACTATCTGGACGAGTTAGAAAGTGAGGCAATCTTTGTTTTAAGAGAGGTTCAGGCGCAATTCGAAAAACCCGTTATTTTATTTTCAGGAGGGAAAGACTCCATAGTGGTCACCCATTTGGCTAAAAAAGCCTTTTATCCTGCTAAGATACCTTTTCCGCTTATGCATGTGGATACCGGTCATAACTTCCCTGAGACCATAGAGTTTAGAGACCGCATCATCAAGGAGCTGGGTGTTGAATTGATTGTTGGTTCTGTTCAGCAATCCATTGATCAAGGAAGGGTTGCAGAGGAACGAGGTAAAAATGCAACCAGGAATGCCCTTCAGATCACAACACTTTTGGATGCCATTGAAGAGCATCGCATCGATTGTGCAATTGGTGGCGGCAGGCGAGACGAAGAAAAGGCACGAGCTAAGGAACGCTTTTTTTCGCACAGAGACGATTTTGGGCAGTGGGACCCCAAGAATCAACGACCGGAGTTATGGAACCTGTTCAATGGCAAATATTTTGAGGGTGAACACTTCAGGGTATTTCCAATTAGTAACTGGACGGAAATGGACGTGTGGAACTACATTAACAGAGAACGGATAGAGATTCCTTCCTTATATTTTGCGCACGAAAGAGAGGTGGTTTGGCGCCAGAATTCATGGATCCCAACATCAGAGTTCTTAAAGCTGGAAGATCACGAGGAGGTCTTGGTTAAGAAAATACGTTTTAGAACACTGGGAGATATCACTATTACTGGAGGTATTGAGTCTGATGCGGACACCGTAGAGAAAATTGCACTTGAGGTTTCCGGAATGAGACAAACAGAAAGAGGAAACAGAAGTGACGATAAACGATCAGAGTCTGCAATGGAGGACCGAAAAAGACAAGGATATTTTTAATGGACATCTTATGTTAGATAGTAATAA
>CAWZYX010000082.1:0-13746 GCA_963966315.1 uncultured Winogradskyella sp.
GCGAATAAGTATTCCGAGGATAAATACAAACACATGGAAAGCCTGGAGCGCTTATATTTCCGCCTGATGAAAAACTGCAAGCGACTGGAACGCAGCAATAGTAATGGTCGTGACTTTTTACCGATGTTAAGGACCGAGCTTAGAAAATTCAGAGAATTACAACGTCACTGGATGTTGACCCTATAACTAACTAACCAACCAACATTTAGGGAAAACGCCTTTCATAACTGAAAGGCGTTTTTGTTCTAAACAAAAAGCTGTTAAACGCGTCTACTAGAGGCGGATCAATTGGGCTAATAACTTCAGACCCTTGGACTTATTTCGCAAAATACCTTCAATCAAAATGTATTTTGATCTCGGTAATGTACAGGGTAAGCGATATGATCCTTCGACAAGCTCGGGATGAGCAGCCTGCACAAATTTTTCAACATTCTATTTGATAAATTTGAAGGAGGCGCTTCGTCTGCACTCAGTGTAAGCGATTCGCACAAATTCTGAAAAACAGAATTTGGCTCTCTGCCACAAATAACCCTTCAGCTTCGCTCAGGGTAAGCGATTCGCACAAATTCTGAAAAACAGAATTTGGCTCTCTGCTTACATATTTCTTCGATACTGACCTCCTACCTCAAAAAGGGCCTGGGTGATCTGCCCTAAAGAACACACTTTACACACTTCCATCAGAGACTCAAAGATATTCTGATTATTGATGGCTTTCATTTGAAGGCCTTTGAGCAGCTCAGACGTATCGTTGTAATTATGAAGGTTCTTTAAGGTTTTGATCTGGTATTCCTTTTCCTGGGTAGTGGCTCGTATCACCTCTGCCGGCTGAACCGTTGGAGAACCCTTACTGCTCAAGAAGGTATTGACCCCGATGATGGGGAACTGTCCGTTGTGTTTTAAGGTTTCGTAGTACAAGCTTTCTTCCTGGATTTTGGAGCGTTGGTACATGGTTTCCATAGCACCAAGGACACCTCCACGCTCGGTTAGTCTGTCAAATTCAAGCAAGACAGCCTCTTCCACCAGATCTGTTAATTCTTCAATGATAAATGAGCCCTGGATCGGGTTTTCGTTCTTGGCCAGGCCTAGTTCTTTGTTGATAATGAGCTGTATGGCCATGGCGCGTCTTACCGATTCCTCCGTTGGCGTGGTTATGGCCTCATCATAGGCGTTGGTATGCAGAGAGTTACAGTTATCGTAAATGGCATACAGGGCCTGAAGCGTAGTTCGTATATCGTTAAAATCAATCTCCTGTGCGTGTAAGCTTCGTCCAGAGGTCTGAATATGGTACTTAAGCATTTGTGCTCTTGGGTTGGCACCGTACTTATACTTCAGTGCCTTGGACCAGATCTTTCGGGCTACACGCCCAATAACCGCGTACTCCGGATCGATACCATTGGAAAAGAAAAAGGACAGGTTAGGACCAAACTTGTTGATGTCCATTCCCCTGCTCAGGTAATATTCAACGTAGGTAAATCCATTGGCCAGCGTAAAAGCAAGCTGGGTAATTGAATTCGCACCGGCCTCAGCTATGTGGTAACCGGAAATGGAAACAGAGTAAAAGTTTCTGACATTGTTATTGATAAAATACTCCTGAACGTCTCCCATTAGACGCAAGGCAAATTCCGTAGAAAAAATACAGGTGTTCTGCGCCTGATCTTCTTTTAGTATGTCGGCCTGCACAGTACCTCGCACTTGAGAAATGGTTTTGGCCTTTATGTTTTCATACACTTCTTTAGGGAGTACCTGATCACCGGTAACACCGAGAAGCATGAGTCCAAGTCCATCATTTCCTTCAGGGATTTCTCCCTGATATGTTGGTCTTTCCTTGCCTTTATAGATGGCTGTGATCTTAGCTTCTACTTCTTTTTCAAGGCCCTGCTCTTTTATATAGATTTCGCACTGCTGATCAATGGCCGCATTCATAAAAAAGCCAAGTAGCATCGGTGCAGGACCATTGATGGTCATGCTCACGGAGGTCATTGGATCGGCGAGATTAAAGCCCGAGTAAAGCTTTTTGGCATCGTCCAGACAACAGATGCTTACCCCGGAGTTTCCAATTTTACCATAAATATCGGGTCGGTAATCAGGATCATTTCCATAGAGTGTAACACTGTCAAATGCGGTGGATAAACGTTTGGCGGGCATTCCTAAACTTACATAATGGAAACGCCTGTTCGTTCGTTCGGGACCACCTTCACCGGCAAACATTCTGGTAGGATCTTCCCCTGTGCGTTTAAAAGGGTAAAGTCCGGCAGTGTATGGAAATTCTCCCGGTACATTTTCCTGAAGACACCATCTCAAAATATCGCCCCAGGCCTGATATTTAGGCAAAGCGATCTTTGGAATGTCTGAATGCGAAAGCGATTTGGTATGCGTCTCTATGTTTATTTCCTTATCGCGAACCTTAAAGGAGTAAATCGGTTCCTTGTATTTGTTCACTTTATCCTGCCACCCTGTGATGACCTCCCAGTTGTAAGGATCGAGATCCATTTTTACCCGGTCGAATTCGGCAAGAAGCAGCTTTAGAAAAGGCTTATTGTCCTCTTCCTGAACTTGGGCCAGGATCGCATCCTGGTCAATTCCATTTCTCGTCAGTAAGGCGTTCTCACTTTCTTTTGAAATAGACCCTACTGAGCATATCGTTTTAAAAATCCCATATAATTTTTGGGCAACTTCAACCTGAGAAAAGGCAGTACTGTCATAAGCACGGTTGTTCTCAGCGATCTCAGACAGATATCGGGTGCGTGCGGGTGGAATCACAAAGATCTTTTCACTCATCTCTTTGGAGATCTCGAAAGTAGAACTCAGATCTGCCGCTGTTTTTTCAACGATCTTATCCATTATGGCCTTGTACAACGTATTCATTCCCGGATCGTTAAACTGAGAAGCAATGGTACCGTACACTGGCATAGTTTCTGGGTCCTCATGCCACAGATTGTGGTTGCGCATGTACTGCTTTTTCACGTCGCGCAAGGCATCCAAAGCACCGCGCTTATCAAACTTATTAATGGCTACCAGATCGGCAAAATCGAGCATATCAATCTTCTCCAATTGTGTGGCAGCCCCAAATTCGGGGGTCATTACGTACAGGGACACGTCGCTGTGTTCCAGTATTTCGGTGTCCGATTGCCCAATCCCTGAGGTCTCTAAAATGATCAGGTCATATTCCGCTGCTTTCAGTACCTCAACGGCCTCGTTAACATATTTAGAGAGTGCCAGGTTGGATTGTCGGGTAGCCAGACTGCGCATGTAAACACGTGGATTATTGATGGCGTTCATTCGTATGCGGTCTCCCAATAAGGCTCCGCCAGTCTTTCGCTTTGAGGGATCCACCGATATCAAACCAACCGTTTTTTCGGGAAAGTCGATTAAAAAGCGTCTGACCAATTCATCTACCAGTGATGACTTTCCCGCTCCTCCGGTTCCGGTGATTCCCAATACAGGCGTTTTGGAGGTTTCGTTCTTTTTGTGAATGGAAGTGAGTGCATCTTTAGCAACCTCAGGAAAGTTCTCTGCCGCAGATATCACCCGAGCAATGGATTTAGGGTCCTTTTCGGAAAGGACCTTCACCTCTCCGTTGAGCTGGTCGCCTATTGCAAAATCAGACTGTCTCACAAGATCATTGATCATGCCCTGTAGGCCCATCTCCCTTCCATCATCAGGAGAATAGATCCGCGTGATCCCGTAATCCATCAGTTCTTCAATCTCCTCGGGAAGGATAACTCCTCCACCCCCACCAAATATCTTGATGTGACCGGCCCCCTTCTCTTGAAGTAAATCGTACATGTACTTGAAGTACTCATTATGTCCTCCCTGATAAGAGGTCATCGCGATGGCGTTGGCATCCTCCTGAATGGCGGTATTCACCACTTCTTCAACACTGCGGTCATGACCTAAATGAATAACCTCCACCCCGGTGGCCTGAATGATACGACGCATAATATTGATCGCCGCGTCATGGCCATCAAAAAGTGAGGCTGCAGTTACTATTCTGATCTTATGTTTGGGCTTATAGGGAGCAATTTGTTCCATTCGTAAATTAGATGCTGATTAGTGCTGCAAATTTATGGATTTTTCAAAAATGTCCCGATTACATTAGGAATTGTTTAGTACTCCTATTAGTGTTCTTTTTGTTTGAATAGTCCATCAAATACCGTTTTCGGCTACTCACCATCAGTAAAACCTACCATAACTGCCTTGCGTTGTACTTCGCTTTTTATGTTCATTTAAGATGACATTTCTTAAGCAATCTTTTTTTATTGCCTGAAAAAATTCTAGCTAGTCTCTGGAAAGGCCAAATAAGCACAAGAAATAGACTATCAATATCCAAAAAGATCCTTAACATTCGGAATATTGGCAAATTATTAAACTACCCTTAATTAATTACTAATGTTCACATAACATTAAACCATCTTAAAGTTAGCATCTTTGTAACGCAAAAGAGATTAGTTAGATTTTATCTTTAATTTGGATTAGCAAAAGTTGGTTGAAAGTCGGTATTTTATACCGACTTTTCTTTTAAAGACCAGAAATAATCAAAGGCCAGTCTCATTCTGCTGCCATACCAGGAAAACATCTCTCCGTTCACAATCCTAACGTCCTTATCAGGAAACTTGCTTTGAAAGGTAGCGACATGCGTTTCTTTAAAGGGGTAGGGTTCCGATGAAAGGAAAATCAGGTCAGCCATTGCAAGCCTTGGATCCTGCAGACTAATCTCAGGATACCGCTGCTCCTTACCAAACACATTGTCAAAACCTGCCTCTGTGATCATAGAATCGATAAAGGTCTGCTTTGCTGCTACCATCCAGGGCTCTTTCCAGATAAAATACGCTACCTTCCCCGACGATACCTCAGAATTTTGGGATCGAAAAGCCGCTCTGGCCTGCTGTATTTCCATGATCAGCTGCTGCGCATTGTTTTGCTTTTTAAAGATTTTCCCATAGGCATGAATGAGATCAAAACTGTCCTCGAGGGTATAAATATCACTCACATGCACTGCAGCAATGGCTGAGAGTTCTTCGATCATTTCTCTGGTGTTTTCTTCCTTATTGCACAAGATCAGATCGGGTTGAAGTGCACGGATTTTCTCGATTTTAACCTGCTTTGTGCCGCCGATCACCGTTTTAGTCGTTTTAAATTCCTCGGGATGGATGCAAAACTTAGTTAACCCTACAATGTGCTCCTCTAGTCCCAGATCTACGAGTAATTCGGTGATGGACGGCACAACTGAGATGATGCGTTCAGGGGTTTTATCGAGAGTTATTGCCCTGTTCAACTGATCGGTAATGTGCATGGTTTGCGACATCACTAATCTTCTATTGCGGTAAAAGGGCAGCCATCTGTTGCTGAAGTTCCCCGGCCTTTTTTGCGGCTTCCCTTGCAAAGTCCTGCGTATCGGAGGCATAAATGATTCCTCTTGAAGAATTGATCAGGAGGCCAATATCACTGGTCATCCCGTACTTACACACCTCTTCCAGACTACCACCCTGAGCCCCTACACCGGGTACCAAAAGAAATCTATGGGGAATGATCTTTCGGATCTCTGCTAAGTATTCGGCTTTTGTAGCCCCAACCACATACATTAAATTCTGAGCATTGTGCCAGTTTTTTGAAACTTCAAGTACTTCCTTATACAATTCCTGTGTTCCTAAATTCTTGGTTTGAAAATCAAAAGCGCCCTCGTTAGAGGTCAATGCCAATAGAATGGTGTGTTTATCCTCAAAGCTCAGGAAGGGTTCTACCGAATCTTTTCCCATATATGGGGCTACTGTCACACTATCGAATCCCAGATCGTTAAAAAAGGCCTGAGCATACATTCTGCTGGTATTACCAATATCGCCGCGCTTGGCATCGGCAATGGTAAAGATATTGGGGTGATTGGAGTTGATATACTTAATTGTTTTTTCCAGTGCCCTCCAGCCCTTCAAACCGTAGGCCTCATAAAAGGCTGTATTTGGTTTATAAGCAACGCACAAATGATGGGTGGCATCGATGATGGCCTTATTAAATGCGAAGATCGGATCCTCTTCATCCAGAAGGTGTTTTGGTATCTTGTTGAGATCTACATCCAGTCCAATACAGAGAAAGGATCTTTTTCTTTTTATCTCGGAAATTAATTCTTGGATCGTCATCTAATGTTACAGCTATTTGGACCAATTGTATTGGTGGACATATTTTTTTTGAATAATTACTCCCGGGCAGTTGAAACGGACAAACCCCTAGAGGACATCATCACTAGCCTTTAACAACTCTGTATTTTCGGCAAGCATCAATTCGTCTATGATTTTCTGAATATCGCCATTCATAATATTCGATAAGTCGTACAAGGTTAATCCAATTCTGTGGTCGGTCACACGTCCCTGAGGGTAATTATAGGTTCTGATCTTGGCACTGCGGTCTCCGGAACTCACCATGCTCTTTCGTTTTTCTGAATCGGCTGCTTCCTTCTTGGCCAGTTCCAGTTCGTACAGTCGTGAACGTAATACTTTCAATGCTTTCTCAAGGTTCTTGTGCGACGACTTCTGGTCCTGGCAGCTCACGATCATTCCTGTAGGTTCGTGATGCAGTTTGATGGCAGAATAGGTGGTATTGACCGACTGCCCTCCCGGTCCGGTTGAGGTGGTCCGCTCAATACGCACATCGTTCATATCCAGTTCCACATCAAACTCCTCGGCCTCCGGCAAAACAATGACGGTCGCTGCACTGGTATGCACCCTCCCTTGTGTTTCTGTTTGTGGAACCCGTTGTACGCGGTGCACTCCTGCCTCAAACTTCATAGTGCCGTAGACGTCCTCTCCCGATACCTCGAAAATAATCTCCTTAAAACCTCCTGAGGTGCCTTCATTAAAATCAACCACATCCACACGCCATCCACGACCCTCGCAGTACTTGGTATACATGCGGTGAAGGTCACCGGCAAAAATGGAAGCTTCGTCACCTCCGGTACCCGCGCGTACTTCAACCACCACGTTCTTAGCATCGTCGGGATCTTTGGGAATGAGCATAAAGCGTATCTCTTCTTCAACAGCGGGAATCTCGGCCTTCGCCTCCTCCAGTTGCATTTTGGCCATTTCAACCATCTCGGCATCGGAGCCATCTGCAATGATCTCTTCGGCTTCCGAGATATTGTCGAGCAAGGCCTCATATTCGGTGCCTTTTTCAACAATCTTCTTCAGGTCCTTATACTCCTTGTTCAGTTGTATATAACGTTTTTGATCAGCAATGATATCGGGTTGTATGATCAGATCATTGACCTCATCAAAGCGCTGTTTGATGATTTGAATTTTTTCTAACATAAATTGGAAATCGTCTGTCAAAAATACGATAAAAATTCACTTCGAGAGGGACCGATCGCCGATCTGTTCATCAAAAATATTCTGTCAGCTAATGCGTTTATATTGGAAGTATGCAGCGCTTCCTAACCATAATATTGTTCTACAAACCCTTTGTCTGGTGGTCTCTGGCAATTAATCTGGTTCTGGGCATATTCAATTTTCACCTTGTTTTTGCAGCCATCACCAAACTTTTTTTACTCATTTTTCTATGGTATTACGTTCATGAGACACAGCACCGCAGAAGGTTTTTGTTTTTCAAGAACCTGGGCATCTCATCCAGACGGCTCTTTGTGACCGTATTTATAGTGGACCTGCTGCTCACGCTGAGCTTTTTGGCACTGTTTAAGGAATTTAACTAAACATGATTATAGAACTAGACAATGTAGAACTTTACTATCAATCCAAACCCATATTAAGCAATCTGTACCTTAAGGTAGAAACCAACTGCCTGACCACGGTCATTGGGAGAAATGGATCGGGGAAAAGCTCGTTATTGGGCATCCTCTTTGGAGATATACGTCCAAAATACAGGCTTATTCGTATTGATGGAGTACCTGTGACCAAGCCCCTTTACACGCTTGGAAACATCAAAATGCTCCCCGAATTTCCAATGACTCCGGGACATCTCAGCATCAAAACAGCTTTTAAAAAATACCAGGTGAGCTGGGATCTCTTTAAATCTTTTTTTCCAGAATTCAAGCCGACCTCAGATCATCGTTTCAAAATATTATCTACCGGAGAACGGAGAATGCTCGAGGTATTTATGGTATTAAAAAGCCGTTCGGAGATCGTTTTGCTGGATGAACCATTTAAATCTTTAAGTCCTATCGTTGTTGAACGGTTCAAAAAGCTCATCCTTGAGGAGAAACAACAAAAAGTAGTGCTTTGTGCAGATAACCGAGATGAAAACTGGCAGGATATTGCAGAACAAACCTACCTGCTTCAAAACAGAACGCTTGTTCCCTTAGCCTGAGGCTTCTTTCTTGATCAGCGTATCTAAATCTACCACCACACCGATCCCGAGGATCTGCTTCCATTGTATTCGCGGCCCCTTGATCACTATTTCTTCATTGGTGATCTCGTCTCTCATCACCTCCGTATTGATATCATCGTCGTATCGGATATGCGAGCCAAGCATCGCCTTGATGTATTCATTAACCTTCATATCGATGGTGAGCTCCCAATCAACATCAATATTGCCAAAACTGTTGATGTAGTCGGTATACAGCCTCATGAGGCTACGTATCTTCACATTTTCCCAAAGCTCATCCTCAAACTGATTGGTGAGCAGGATCCCCAGCTCGCGACGAATCCGCTTCCCGGGTTGAATCACATTGCCTTCTTCGTCATATATAGCAGGGTCAACCCCAAAAGCCCCGGAGTTGGCCAGGTCTTCATCCAGAACAAAGGTTGTTTTAAAAGTTAGCGGCGACAGGTATACAGACAGGCGCTCAATATTGCGACCGTACTCCACCCCTGCCCCAAAAAACAAATAGCCGGGTGCCATAAACCTGGAAATAGGATTTTCTGTGTTGGGGTAGTTAAAACCATTGGCAAACTGGGTGCTAAAATTAAACCTGGCCGAATAGAACCAGTTGCTCTTCTTGTTGTTCTGATATCCGTAGTTGGAAATAATCTCAAAGATATCTTCGGTCTTTCGAAGTTCCTGACCGTCCTGTTTATTGATCCCGTACCGGGCGTTCACCGAGTTATTCCAGAACATGTTCTTATCCTTGTAATTGGCCTCATAACGCCCCGTCAGCATGGCAGAAATGGAATTGGTACCCCCTGCATTCCAGTTGCTGAAGGCAACCTGATTAAGATAGAAGCCCGCCTCTTTTTTTTCGTTCCATCCGTAAAACACCTCCACTTCGGGAGCGGGCTTTAGAAAAAGAGAATCCGGCTGGGCATATCCTGTTCCACAGACCCCAATAAGAACAATAACAAGGACTTTAACGGTCTTCAACATTAACTACTAATACTGAAAGGTTCCGAATTCAGATGAAATAGTGAGTTTTTCAGACTCCGATGACTCCACCCGACCAATGATCTGAGCATCGACATTGAAGCTTTTGGAAATGGCAATAAGGTCATTGGCAATCTCTTCATTGACATATAATTCCATTCGGTGGCCGCAATTGAACACTTGATACATTTCTTTCCAATCGGTTTTAGACTCTTCCTGTATCATTCTGAATAACGGTGGTACCGGAAACAAATTGTCTTTGATGACGTGCAGCTTATCGATAAAGTGGAGGATCTTGGTCTGAGCCCCTCCGCTGCAATGCACCATGCCATGGATGTCCTTTGATGAATAGGTACTGAGTATTTTTTTAATGATCGGAGCATAGGTTCGCGTTGGTGATAAGACCAGCTTCCCGGCATCCAAGGGCACCCCATCCATCTGTTCTGTCAATTTTTTAGTGCCGGAATACACCAGGTCTGAAGGAACCGAAGGGTCAAAACTCTCGGGGTATTTCTCTGCCAGTTCCCCTGAAAAAACATCATGACGTGCAGAGGTGAGTCCATTACTGCCCATCCCTCCGTTGTACTCGGTCTCGTAGGTAGCCTGACCAAAAGAGGCCAGTCCTACAATCACATCACCAGCAGCTATACGTGCATTATCGATCACCTTGCTGCGTTTCATTCTGGCGGTTACAGTAGAGTCCACTATGATGGTCCTTACCAGGTCACCAACGTCAGCGGTCTCACCTCCCGTGGAATGGATGTTCACACCAAAGTCTGCCAATTCAGAGATCAGTTCTTCGGTCCCATTGATCAGGGCCGCAATGACCTCCCCCGGGATCAGGTTTTTGTTGCGTCCAATGGTTGAAGAGAGCATGATGTCATTGACAGCACCCACACAAATGAGGTCATCGATGTTCATAATAAGGGCATCCTGGGCAATCCCCTTCCAGACGGACAGATCGCCAGTTTCTTTCCAATACATGTAGGCGAGGGAGGACTTGGTGCCTGCACCGTCGGCATGCATCACTAAACAATACTCCTCATCACCCGTGAGATGATCGGGAACGATTTTACAAAAGGCGTTGGGAAACAATCCCTTGTCAACCTTGGAAATGGCCTTATGCACATCTTCTTTGGAAGCTGAAACACCTCGTTGTGCATAGCGCTTGCTTATTTCACTACTCATCTTTTGGACCTGTTTTAACTCAGTGCAAAAGTAGTTCAATTAATTACTTAACCTCAACTCCTGCTAAAAAAAAAGCATCCCGGGGGGATGCTTTGTGAGATCTTTAAAAAAACGTTTATTCAAAATCCGGCATTTCGGCATTTTCAAATAAATCCTGACGGCCACCACCTTCGCTATCGATCAATACCACATTCTTCACGGAAATACCATCATTTGAGGTATTGGTGAGTATGACCTGCGCTTCATTAGGGGAGAAACGGCAATCGTAGTCGTTGGTACCGTCGGGTTTACCAGAAGAAATGTCTGTAGTCTCCCCAATACTGCGATCATAGATAAATATGCGGGAGTCCAGCTGGCGGTAGTTGGCCACTTCAAAACCTGAGACATCATACCAATAGAGGATCAGATCATTCTCGACTGAAATGTCCAGACCTCCAGCAGCTCCAGTAACACCTGATAATACATCATCGATGAGGTTGCCAGCCAGGTCAATTGTAAAAATGCTCACGTTGTATCCATTCACATCGTTTGTTTTGAGTACCAGAAGATCCTCGGATTCATTGATCACCACCTCACTGATAAAACTACCATCAGAGGTCTGGTAGAGCTCTTCCAGGCCGGTACCATCTGAGTTAATGGCATAAAGTTTATCAAAATTGGCATAGATGAGGCGCCCTCCATTGGCCGTCCAGCTAAAGTCCAGCTCTTCCAGCTTAAAGCCGTTCACAGGAACCGCACTGGTGATCTGTTGTTTATCAGAGCCATCAAGCTTCATGGTAAATATATGGGTTTGAGCCCCATTATTGCTCAGATAGGCAATGCGGTTGGCCGCTACATTACGCCGTGGTCTGAAACTGTTGTCGTTACTATCAGTAAGCTGTAATTCCTCCCCATCTTCATTGGCCGAGAAAATAATATTGCGATCCTCAATCTTCCGTACAAAGATGAATCGGTTGGCCGGAGAGTCGGTTGTTTGAAAAGCGCTCACCTGACTTTGAATAATCTCCTCGTTCACATCATCCTTAGCCGCTACCTGCCAGAAGTACTTTAATCCAAATCGCAGGCTGGAACCTGTTAAGGCCAGGGTGGTGTCGTTAACCGTTTCAAAAGACAGAACCTCGTCGTCCAGATCGTTGCGCAATTCAATGGTATAGGTAATATCATCCTCTTCCGGGTCGCTGCTGCTCCAAATCAGTTCTGTTTCCAAAGGAACATTGGTACTGTTATCCGCTGGTGCAATGAGCACAGGCGTGGTGGGTGGTAGATTACTGGCTGTCTCTACGCGTAGCTCGAATACCACATTAGTGGTGATCCCGTTATTGATCTCTGCCGATTCAAAGGCCGCAAGGTAGCCATCCAATTCGGCCTGTACCGAATACTGTTCTACCAAAATTTCTTCAATCACAAAATTACCCGTTTCATCTGTAAACACCGTACTGGAAGCAGGGTTGGTAGATATTTTTACATTCTCCAAAGGAATGTTGGTACCCTCTTCCACCACAATACCGGTGAGTCTTCCTGTACTGACGTTCTCCTCTTCCACCGGATCTTCACTACAGGCAAATGCTAAAAAAGCTGTAAAAGCCAATAGCGTGTATTTATTAAATATCTTCATAACCGTATGATTAGTTGTTGCCTCCATTGGTTGTTTGGGTATTTAGTTCGGTTTTTCCGTCTACCGGAGAAACACTTTTAGTTTTGTAGGATTTATTGTTGTTGCCCAAATAAATGTTGATGCCGAGACCAAATCTGTAATAAAAATCGTCACGCCTACCACTGCGTATCCCATCGATCTCATCATTGAGGACAAAGTTTTGTTCGGCAAATAAATGGAGTCCAAAAGTATCGGACACCATATACTCTACCCCGAGGCCCAACTGGAACTTCCAGTCGTAAATGTCTCTCTCATTCATGATGTTAAAGCCTCCTCCGGTGTACAAAAATGGTGTAAAGCGGTCGTATGGCAAGATGGTAAATTCTGCATTGAGGTCCACCGAAGTAGCCTGTTCTTCAAAACTACCGCTCGTTCTTAAATTGAACTGGTTGGCTGTCAGTCCAGCACTTAACCAGGAATTAAAGTATCGCTTATACCCCATGCGCACCATGTAACCTGGTCGGGCTCCGGCAATATCTCCATCCAGGAGACTCGCTCCTCCTCCCACCGTAATAACGTCCTTGGTTCGACGGTCCTTCTGCAAGCGATCGTAGAGCTTAGTGTCGGCGGCCTCTTCCTTTTCTTCAAAATATTCATCAATCAATTTCTTTGCTTTTTCCTCTTCACCTTCTTTTGGTACCCAGAGCCCGTCTGCCATCCCCTCGATCACCAAGGCATAAACGGCCTTTTCCACCGCTTCGGTCACGGCAAGTTGTACGGGTTCGTTCCGGGTAAAACCGGTTTCCACTTCCAGCAAGCGCTGGAAGCTCACAAACCGAAAGTAACTGGCATCCAGTGCCTGAGACAATATGGTCTTGGAAACGTAAACGGATTTTAATATTTCACCGGTTGAGGTGGATACGGCACGCAAGTAAATGGTAATACGGTCCTGTCGATATTCCGTGGAGGAACCTATTCCAAAATAGCGGGCCCCTAGTCCTCCGGTGACAATATTGGTATCATAGGAAACAATCCCTCCTTCCAACAGGATACCGGCAAACAATAGCGGTCTCAACCGCTCAGGTGGCGTCCCGCTGATTTGTGCATACTCTTCGCGAGTAGACTTGATGATCTGTCGCTCGTTGAGCAAATTATTTAAATTCTCTCGTTCGGTGGCTCTGAACCACTTGGTATCTTCCAAAGATTTGATAAGAATAGTCGTCGCCCCCTGGGTAACGGCCGTACTAAAGGTACTACCAAGATCGGTAGGTTTGAACTGCCCGGTCTGGTCTCTGAAATTGTAGACCCCTACCACCACCGGTTGATTTGGCTCCGGCAAATTTTTCAGATCCTTGCTTACACGGGTGTCTTCGCCAATGCGCGCCGTCTGGTCGCCAAGTGGTTGGTTAAAATAAGTGCCGCAACTGTGCAAAAAGAATAGGAGGCCATAGCCAACCAGTAGGTTTTTAATTTTCATTGTGTTGGGTTTTTTTTAGGGCTTTTTTAGTTTGGAATGATCACCTGGGTCTGGTCCCCGTTGGTGATGTCTAAAATATCGATCACCAGGCAATCTGCCGATTCAAAGATCCCGATCACCAGATCGCCAAAATTAAAGCTACCCGGTGAAAGACCATCTTCGCCAAAGGTGTCAAAGAATAAATTAC
>CAWZYX010000083.1:0-13693 GCA_963966315.1 uncultured Winogradskyella sp.
GCCTCGGGGAAGAACGGCCTTTCCATTTTAAACACAGAAGTTTAAAAGAAGAACGCCACAAGCTCATACTGGAACATGGTAGTTTATTACTCATGTTGGGAGAAATGCAGCATCATTGGCTGCATCAAATTGCAAAAACAAAACGCAACATCGGCCCAAGAATCAATCTTACCTTCAGGAACTTGGTTCACTAAAACAAAAGACCGGGATCCCTCAATCCCGGCCTTTCTCATTTGCTTTTTATTATGATGTAGATTCAGGGTCTCTAAACAACAACATAATGCAAATATTAATTAATTAATCCATTGAACTAAAAACTAAATTTTAGTACACAACAAATATAAGCGCCTGAATTAAAAACAACGTTTAAAAACACTTTTAATCGATGTATGACATATATTTTTAACATATTTAGGTAAAATGCTGTATTTCATCGATAAAATACATTTAAAAAATGGATTTTTTTTCTGGAGAAATTCTGATAATGACTAAATTTAACTGTACAAAAACACATTAAAATGGTTCAGATGGGGTACAAGCTTCAAACTATTTGTCTGTTCTTTATTATGTTTCTTCATCAATCCAATTTATATGGACAAAAAGCAACAATTGAAAACGTCAGTATTAACCAATGGATTGACGGTACGCTAGTCCAGCCAACAGGTGCAAACAGTCTGGTAATCATTATCGCTGGTTCCGGACCGGTAGACCGAAACGGAAATCAGAATTATTACCGCAGTTCGTATTTAAAAAAGTTAGCGGATGGACTGGCTGAAAACGGTATAGCCTCTTTTAGATACGACAAACGAGTCATTAAGCAATTGAAGTCGGGCATCATCGACCAAAACATCCGATTCGAAGACTTCATTGCAGACGCGAAAGCGGAGGTTTCCTATTTTAATGCTTTGAACATATTTGATAAGATTTTTATAGCAGGACACAACCAGGGGGCATTAGTTGCAATGCTTGCCAGTTCAGGATTCGTTTCAGGAATAATTTCCCTGAACGGTAATGCTAAAAATATTGGGGATACCCTCATCGAACAGGTGCGTTTGTCGGCTCCCGAATTAACAGCCTCAACAGAACGGGTTGTAGCCCAGCTGAAATCAGGAAACACTACATCTGATTACCCAAAGGAACTGGAAAATGCGTTCAATTTGGAAACCCAGCCCTTTCTGATCAGCTGGATGAATTACGATCCCATCGAAATCATACGAAACCAAGAGGTTCCAATACTCATTGTAGGAGGCGATAAAGACCTTCAGGTAAACGTCGAAAACGCAGATCTTCTTAATGAAGCATGCGGCCAATGCGAAATTAAAATCATCGCAAAGATGAATCACGTTTTATTTCAAATTGAAGGTGATGAAATGGAAAACTATAAATCCTACTCAGACCCCAACTATAATATCTCTGAGGAACTCATCTCTATTGTAACCAATTTCGTCAGCTCTCACTGATTAGTTATAAAAAAAGCATCCTATAAAGGATGCTTTTTCTCTAACTAACCAACCAATTGTAATGTCAATTTGAAGAAAACAGGTTAATGAATAACACTGTGACATTACTATACCATTATATCAAATAACGTGCCAAAAAAAGTCTTTTAGGTTTTGGTTAATTAAAATAATTTAATATATTTATGATATCATTTTAATATCATTATAAATATTTAATCATGAAATCAGAAAAAATAATTGTCCCAGCGAACGGCTACCTCATGCTACTGGTGTTTTTAATCCTTTTCATAGGAAGCATTTCCTCCATCATTATTTACAGTACAGCCTGGCCGGGGATTAGTCTGTTCCTTTCACTGGTCGTACTTTTTGGGTTTGTTATGGTACAGCCCAACGGTTCAAGGGTACTGCTCTTATTTGGAGAATATGTAGGAACCATCAAAAAGAATGGATTTTACTGGGTAAATCCTTTTTACACCAAAAAGAAAATTTCTTTGAGGGCCAGTAACTTTGATAGTGAACGACTTAAGGTGAATGATAAGCTGGGGAATCCGGTGATGATTTCCACCATTCTGGTTTGGAGGGTGCAGAATACCTATAAAGCCGCTTTTGATGTGGATAATTATGAAAACTTTGTCCGTGTACAAACAGATGCTGCAGTGCGTAAACTAGCAAGTATGTACCCCTACGACAATTTTGCCGATGAAGGAAGTGATGAAGACATTACACTTCGATCCAGTGTTAATGAAGTATCAGAAGCTTTGGAAAAGGAAATTGATGAGCGATTATCCATCGCTGGAATAGAAGTTCTTGAAGCCCGGATTGGATATCTTGCTTATGCTCAGGAAATCGCCAATGCCATGCTCAAGCGTCAGCAGGCCACGGCAATTGTTGCCGCAAGACACAAAATTGTTGAAGGGGCAGTAAGCATGGTTGAAATGGCCCTTGAGGAGTTGAGCAAAAATAGCATTGTGGACCTCGACGAAGAACGTAAGGCAGCAATGGTGAGCAATCTGATGGTGGTCCTTTGCGGGGATAAGGAAGCTGCTCCCGTGGTCAATACAGGCACCTTAAGTCATTAAATGTCTAAAGATCCTATTAAGCATTAAGAAAAAACAGAATGAAAGAATACAAAGTTATTTCCTGGAAAATGAGTTTTACCAAAAACGATCAAAAACTCGAAGACGTCCTCAACCAATACGCTAAACTAGGGTGGGTCGTAAAGCATGTATCGGAAAGTTCGACACGTGTGGTATTTGAACGGGATAAAAACAGATAATTAATATGATTCATACAGACAGGCCCAAAATTAAAGTTCCATTTACGCCCTTTGATATGATCATTGAATGCATGTCCGTTTTACTGATCATAGGTATTTGGGCTCACCTGATAGTTGCATACGGAGATCTACCCGAGACAGTACCATCGCATTTTGACGCTTCGGGTAAGGCAGATGGATATAGCAAGAAGGCCTTTGTCTTTTTTATTCCAATCCTGACTACTGTGATGTATATTGGACTGTTTATACTCTCAAAATACCCTCACCTACATAATTACATGATTAATATTACAGAAGAAAATGCTCCAAGACAGTATCGTTTTGCAGTGACAACCTTGCGAATTCTGAATTTCCTTGTTGTTTTAATGTTTGCTTACATCAATTATCAGATTTTGAAAGGTGCAGTTAGTGGCACCACGGATATTGGAATGGGTTTCCTAATTACAGTCATTGCTGCCAGTATTGTTTTACCACTGATAATGCTCTACTTTCAAAAGAAACTGAAATGAGAAAATATACCAAGATACTATTGTACCTATTGAGCACAGCTTTTGTTTTTAGTCAGACTAACATCACATCTGAAGACTTGCTTCTATACAATGAGAACATTCAACTTCCAGGAACCTTGAGCTATGATAAAGATCAGACACAGCAGCCTTTGGCCATCTTTGTTCAGGGCTCAGGTAACCCGGACAGAAATGGGAATCAGCTGGGTTTTGGCGTAAAGGCCAACTACATCAAACAGCTAAGAGATAAACTCAATGCAAATGGGATTGGCTTTTACAGCTATGACAAAAGAAACGTTACCAAAAGCAATATACCCTTGTTTATAGATGATTTTAGCTTTGAAATGCTGGTCGAGGATGTGCAAATAGCTCTGAGCCATTTCAAATCTGATCAGCGCTTTGATGAAATCATTCTCATAGGTCATAGCCAGGGGTCGTTAGTAGCTATGCTGGCCATTGATGAAAATGTTGACCAATACATATCCATTGCGGGTCCGGCAGAGCCTATTGATCAAACCATCATCAGGCAGTTGAATGCCCAAAATCCAGAGTTTGGGAAGATAGCGGAACAACACTTTCAGGAATTGAAAGAAACAGATTCGATTGCGAATGTCAACCCATTTCTTGTCTCTATTTTCTCGAGGGTTAATCAGGGTTTTCTGGTTTCCTATATACAGTATAACCCCTCCGATGCCATTAAACAAGTTCGGACCCCCACACTCATCATTAATGGAGATAAGGATCTTCAAGTTGGCGCGAGCGAGGCAGAGAAGCTACATCAGAATTGCAGTGTTTCTGAATTGAAGATCATTAAAAACATGAACCACGTTCTAAAGACCATTGAAAGTGATACCGATAATCAGGCTTCCTACTATTCAGAAGAGTATCCACTATCTGAGGATTTAGTTACCACACTCGTAAATTTTATAAAGAGCAAATAGTTATGTCGAAAAAAAAGGCCTTTGCCTTAAGATTAAATGAAGAAATGTTAAAAGCTATTGAGAAATGGGCCGCCGATGAATTCAGAAGCACCAATGGTCAAATAGAATGGATGCTCATGCAAAGTTTAAAATCCCATAAGCGAGAACCAAAAGCTAAAAAAGACAATAACAAAAGTGCCTGATCGTGCACTTTTTTTAGTTAGAGATTTTTGTATTTTGTCCAAAATTCAATTTCATGGAAAACCAACCTGTATTTACGAATGACGCCATCGTGTTTGGACTGTTAATGCTTGCCTTGGGCTTTGTTTTTTATACAGAATCCATCAAAAAAGGGTTCTGGCCAAAGTTCTATCGCATTGTACCAGGTTTACTTATGTGTTATATGATCCCGGCTGTATTCAATTCCATGGGACTGATTTCTGATAAAATATCGCAGACTTACTTTATTGCCAGTCGCTATTTACTTCCTGCCTCACTGGTATTGTTAACCCTGAGCATCGATCTTAAAGGGATCATAAATCTCGGGTGGCGAGCATTGGTGATGTTCTTTACCGGGACCATTGGCATTATCATTGGAGGTCCTATCGCTATTTTGTTAATCTCTACATTTTCTCCTGAAACAGTAGGCGGAGTAGGCTTCGATGCTACATGGAGAGGACTGGCAACTTTAGCCGGCAGCTGGATTGGTGGAGGTGCAAATCAGGCAGCTATGTTAGAGATTTATGAGTTCAATCAGGAACTTTACGGCGGAATGGTCTTAGTGGATATTGTAGTTGCAAACATCTGGATGGCAGTGATATTACTTGGTATTGGAAAGAGAACCCAAATTGATGGTTGGTTGAAAGCAGATAACACAGCCATTGATGCACTGCAGACTAAGGTTCAGAAGTTTAGTGAAAAAATTTCAAGAATACCCAGTGTCACAGATCTCATTATGATTTCTGCTATTGCTTTTGTGGCCGTCGGCATTGCACACTTTGGATCCGAACACATTTCTACATTTCTCAATGACAACTTCGAATCTGTCAGTGATCCTAAAAGTGCCCTGTCCTCTTTTGGAAGCGGATTCTTCTGGTTGATTTCTATTGCCACTCTCATCGGGGTGTTGCTGTCTTTTACCAGGTTTAAAAATTATGAAGGTGCGGGAGCCAGCAAAGTTGGGAGTGTCTTTATCTATATCCTAGTGGCAACAATAGGGATGAAAATGGATCTCGGAAAGATTCTTGAGAATCCAGGACTCCTGCTAATTGGCTTGGTATGGATGGCTATTCACGCCGGGCTGCTAATTCTGGTGGCAAAATTAATTAAGGCACCCTACTTTTTCCTGGCAGTAGGTAGTCAGGCAAATGTGGGAGGTGCCGCTTCTGCGCCTGTTGTAGCTGCGGCATTTCATCCTTCTTTGGCCACGGTTGGTGCCCTTCTTGCCGTTTTAGGCTATGTGGTAGGAACCTATGGTGCAATTCTGTGCACGGAATTAATGAAAATAGCTGCCGGGGGTTAGTATTTCAATTGATAAAATATGATATTTGCCAGCATCATTTGATTCGCTATACATGACTGCATTTTCAAAATTTATACTTGTTTTTTTAGTTTCTACACTGGTGATCTCCTGTACAAGTGAACCTGAGGATAATTTTGTACTGAGAGGTTCCATTAAAGGCTTGAAGAAAGGAATCGTTTACCTTCAGAAAGATGGTGATTCGTCTATAATCACTATCGATTCGATGGTTATTAAAGGGGAGCCGGAATTTCAACTAAGCACCTCTCTTGAAGAGCCAATGGTCTTGTATTTGAAACTCTTTAAGAATGACGGTGAAGAACACTTTATTCCTTTTTTTGCCGATTTAGGTGAAACCTATTTAACCACAAGCCTGGATAACTTCAATTTCGATGTCAAAATCAAAGGTTCTGAACAGCAAGCCATCCTTGAGGAATATTTAAAGGTGATGTCTAAATATAATGAGACCAATCTCGAGTTGATTAAAGAAAACTTTCTGGCACAAAAGGATAACGATACGACTCGACTCGACTCCATAAGAATAGAAAGTGACAGACTTTTTAAGCGCAAATACGCTTACACTATCAATTTTGCTTTAAATCATTCTAATTCGGAAGTAGCCCCCTATTTGGCCCTCTATGAAATACCCAACACCAGTCGCAAGTTTGTGGATTCCATCTATTCCAAATTAGATGAAAACATTAAAAACTCGTTTTACGGAAGAAAATTAAATGCTGTTCTTACTGCAAAAGATTCTGCAACAACAAAGTAGATAGACAGTTTAAGACAACTTATTAAGTCTATCTACAAGAGACTGACCTTTTTGCTCCAGTTCATTCTGAATGCCTTTAAAATGAGCCTTTTGGTCTTCGATATCACGGGCATTGACCTTGCTAATCAGTTCATCAAATGTTGCTATGGCATCATCTATAATCGCTTCACTTTCTTTGGTGGACTTGTCAGTATTATCCAGTTCCCAGTTATAAACGGCCTCAATGATGTCCCCAAGAACATAATTGATGTCTTTTTTTAGATCTCTCTTACTCGCCATGACTATAATTTGTTTTCAGCAAATGTAGCAAAAATAGTGTCTGAATTAACTGTTGTTATTCTTAAACGCTCACTTCTAATAAACGTGCACCATCCGATTGAAGGCTAATCTGATGAGCTTGTGCAGGAACAAGAACGGTTTCACCCGTTTTCATTGTTTCTGATACTCCGTCTGCACTAATGGTGGCCTCTCCTTCAACACACACATAAATGATGAAGGAATCAAAAGTATTCGGTTTCTCAAGGCTACCTTTGAGAGGAATGATGCTCGTTTTAAAATATGGGCAGCTCACCATGGAGTTACTTGTGTTTTCAAGCGTTTGGTAGTTCACTTTGTAATCATCGGGCATGTCAAAGTCTATGGCATCAATGGCCAGGTCGTTATGCAGCTCTCTGGAATTCCCCTGGTCGTCTACTCGATCCCAATCGTAAATTCTATAGGTAATATCGCTGGTCTGTTGTATTTCGGCGAGCATAACCCCTGCACCAATGGCATGAATGCGCCCCACTTCTATAAAGAAGGTATCACCAGCCTCTACCAGTTCAAAATTCAGGAGTTCAGTGAGTTTCTTTTCCTCAAGATGCTTCAGGTATCCTTCTGCCTCTACCTCTTGATTGAACCCAACTATGAGCTTAGCACCCGGGTCTGCCTGCATGACATACCACATTTCGGTTTTACCAAATGAGTTGTGACGTTCTGCTGCCAGCTCGTCATTTGGATGTAGCTGGATGCTCAAATCTTCTTTTGCATCTATAAATTTGATAAGGAGTGGAAATTTCGTTCCAAAAACAGCAAAAAGTCGCTCTCCAAGGACATCATTTCCATGAGCATACAGCAAATCGCTTAATGTCTTGTCCTTGAAAATACCATTTGAAATGACGGACACATCACCTTCAACACCACTTATTTCCCAACTCTCCCCAATGTCCGTGTATTGTGTAGGTTTATTTAAAACATCTTTGAGCTTTTGCCCTCCCCAAATCTTAGACTTTAAGATCGGCTGAAACTTAATGGGATAGGTCTCAAAACTCATAGCTTATTCCCCTGAATAGGTTACAAAATTACGCGGTGTTTCATAAAGAGTTACCTCCAGTTCAAGATCGGGATCAAGCTTTGCCTTGATCTTCCGATGAATTACCACTGCAATGTTCTCGGCTGTGGGGTTCACATCCTGAAATTCCGGAACTTCGATATTTAGATTTTTATGATCGAAAGCGTCTTCAATCTCCGATTTTATGATGTCCTTCAAAATTTTCACATCGATCACATAACCGGTTTCCGGGTCAATCTTACCTGTTACACTGGCAATCAATTCGTAATTATGGCCATGATAGTTAACATTATTACATTTACCGAAAACCTCATCGTTTTTTTCGAAACTCCAATCCTTCCGGTATAACCTGTGCGCTGCATTAAAATGGGCTTTTCTATGTACTGTTACTTTCATGACGATTTATTTAATTCAGTGTAAAATTTATCAAAAATGATCAAAAACCAGGCTGTATAGCTTTGTGGGTTAGTGATCATGTCTGACTTTATATCGGGCATACTCATCCATTTCCAGTCGGCTACCTCATCAGGATTGAGTTGTGGCTCCCCATCAAAATAACCCACCAGAACGTGATCATACTCGTGTTCAGTAAGCCCATTGTCAAAAGGAGCTTTATAGATGAAAGAAGTTATTTCCTTTAGTTCGGTTACAAACCCCATCTCTTCTAAGAGTCTTCTCTTTCCAGCGTCGATATTCGATTCACCCTCTCTTTGGTGGGAGCAGCAGGTGTTGGTCCACAATCCCGGGGAATGGTATTTGTGATTGGCTCGCTGTTGTAGCATTAATTCATCTTTTTTGTTGAATACAAAGACTGAAAAAGCTCTGTGCAGCAGGGCTTTTTCATGTGCTTCGATTTTTTCCATGAGGCCTAGTTGACGGTCCTGCTCATCTACCAGGATAACCATTTCTTGTTTCATACAACAAAAATAGGGGCTGTAAGTCAAATTTTTATTAGGGAAATCATAAAAAAAGGGTTGTCCGTGGACAACCCTAAATCATTTTCAGAAATATGTTCCTGCTCTTAATTCATCTTTGTGATGATGAATTCACTTCTTCTGTTGCGCTCATGTTCTTCTTCTGAACATTTTACTCCATCTGAACATTTATTTGTTAATTCTGACTCCCCATAACCTTTCGCGGTCAGTCGCTCCGGATCAATTCCATTCTCCACTAAATACTGACGTGTAGACTGAGCTCTTCTCTCAGACAATGCCTCATTATATGCAGCAGGACCTTTACTGTCTGTATGTGCTCGAATATCGAGGGAGATCTCAGGATATTTATTGAGGACGGCCAGAACTTTCTGAAGTTCAAGTTCAGCGTCGTATCTGATATCAGACTTATCAAAATCAAAATAGATAATTGGAATGTCTAAAATTGCAGCCAGGTCTGTTCCTTCTGTAACCTCTTGCTCGTCTTTATCTAGAAGCATTAAAAGTGCCAACTCCTGTTTTCTGGTAGGAGTTGTAAATCTTTTCTCATCAGAGATGTAAGTTTCCATTTCTGCTCTGACCAGATACTCTTTTTCACATTCGAGTTCTACTGAAAACTCTCCAACATCATTAGCCTCGACTGTCTTTATAATATTACCGTCTGTATCCAGTACGAGAATTTTGGCATTAGTTAATAGCTCTTGACTATCTGTATCTTTAATGGTCCCGGTGATGGTCTGACTGCACTCAGGAATTCTAAAAAAGTAGATGTCGTCACTACCTTTACCACCTTCTCTGTTGGAGCTGAAATAGGCTTCTTCGGTTTTGAGATTTTCATAATAGGCAAAATCGTCTGCAGCACTGTTCACTGGTTTTCCAACATTCTTAACAACAATGTCTTCACCACTGTTCAGCTGTTCCTCAAGATTTTCAACTACAAAAATATCAAAGCCACCAAGCCCGGGATAACCATTTGTTGAAAAGTACAGGTCGCCTTTTGAATTGAGATATGGAAATGATTCCTTTCCTTCAGTATTGATCTGATTACCAAGGTTTTTTGGTTCACTCATGGTGCCGTCGGCATCAATATCCACATAAAAGATATCGGATTGACCAAAGGTGCCAGGCATGTCTGAAGCAAAATACAAACGTGTACCTTCCTCATTTAGAGCAGGGTGTGCCACACTATAGTCTTCACCGTTAAAAGGTAATGGATTGATGCTCTCCCACGAGCCATCACTACCCTTTCTAGCCTCATAAAGATGCAGCCTGTTGATACCCGCTTCATCTTCTTTGTAACGTGATTTAAAGAAATTATTTCTGGTGAAGTACAGGATGTCCTCATCTTTGTTCAAGGTAATACTTGATTCGTGGTATTTGGTGTTGATCTTTCCCTGAACTTCATATGGCTGTTCAAAAACCCCTGCATCTATTCGTTTGGCAATATATACATCCAGGAAGGGCTGGTCTGTCCAGCGGTACTTTCTTCCTTTTCCACGTGCGGATGAAAACATAACCTTATCGCCATCGTATTCCGAAACTCCAAAATCAGAGAACTCCGTGTTAAAATCCACATTGATCAATTCCACGTTGTCTCTACTGGCCTCTTCAATTTGATTTCTGTAATCGACTTGTGATAGGAAAGCACGTCCTCTGAGGTCCTCCGGACGCTCCTCATTAAATTTTTGCATCCATAGGTCTGCTTCTTCATACTTCTCTACCCCTCTTAAGGCCATTGCATAGCGGTAATAATACTCAGGGTCAACATCAGTCGTCATAGACATATATTCCCCGTAATATTTAGCGGCATTTTCCATATCGCCTGTGAAGTACAATGAATTGGCCAGTTTTTCAAATAAGTCTTTTGACCTATAGCCTTTCTCTGCAACCTCGAGTAAGACCTCAGATGTCTTTACATAGCCGTATTTGGAATAGTCTGCCTTAACAGATCTTATTTTCATTTTTTGTCCACTAACTGTAAGGCCTGTAAGGCATAGTAGGGTGATTAAAACTGTTCTGATAATTATACTCATAACATTAGGTATTTAGAAGAATCTTGGGGATAGTATTTTTCCAACTCTGTTAAGTTCATATCTCAGGAAGAATTCATGTGATCCCCCTGTATAGTTGCTTAGACCGGTCTGATTCCAATCATAGGCATATCCAAAATAAAAGTGTCTCGATATTTGAAACCCGGCTAAGAAACTGAGAGCATCGTCCCATCGATATGCCAAACCGAGTGTCACTTTTTCATTGATCCAAAAGTTCGCAGAAACATCTACAATCAATGGAGCTCCTGAAACTGCTTTTGTTAAAAATGCAGGTTTAAACTGCAATGTGGGACTGAGATCAAATACATATCCACCAATCAAATAAAAGTGCATGCGCTCAGTTGCCAGTGATTCCTGAAAATCATCATAATGATCTGTCTGCAGAAAATTCGGAACAGAAAAACCAATGTAGTATTTTCTTGAATGTAAATATGCTCCAGCACCAATTAGTGGTGAAGTAAGGTTGATATTCTCATTAAAAACCACATCGGGATTTTGAAATATTCCTTTCGACCAGTCTGTACTCAAAATATGTAATCCTGCACTTGCACCAAAGGAGAGTTTAAGATCGTTATCATTTAATAAAAGGGTATAAGAAAAGTTGGCATCGATAAAGGTTTCGTTCGAGGGACCCAAAGCATCGTTCACCACGTTTAATCCAAGTCCCAGCTGTTCGTTTTTGAGCGGGGAGTGAATGCTGAATGTTTGTGTAGTGGGAGCCCCATCAATACCCACCCATTGAGAGCGATTAAGTGCAAGAATACTTAAGGTTTCCCTTTGACCTGCATAAGCCGGATTCACAGTCATGGTATTGTACATATAGTTTGTAAACTGTGGGTCTTGCTGTGCATATCCTGAGAAACTCTTCAGGCACAAAATGAAGAATAACAATACTCCGGCGACCTTATAATTTAGTTGATATTTAGGTTTCATGATTTCCATTGTCACAAGTTGTTATCTATTGATATATAACCATCCATTTCTTGGTTCTGTACCATCCCTCAAATCGAGGATGTAATAATAGGTTCCGACCGGTAGGTCTTGCGATCCGCTGACCACAGCACGCCCATTAGAGGTACCACCCCAGTCATTTTTATAGGAATCGGCTGCAAACACCAGGTTCCCCCAACGGTTATATACTTCAAGTCTGTTATTTGGGAATCTCTCAATACAATCGATGACAAATGTTTCATTGATCCCGTCACCATTGGGTGAGAATTCATTATATACCGTTAAACAAATGGGCTCTACAACTGCCTCTGATGAGTCATTGTCAGGATTATCATCCGTCTTATCCTCAATACTGCTTAAGAAGGCCACATTTACGTAATTACCAATACCCAGTACCTCAGCAGTGATTTGAAGAATATGTACCTGTCCAACACCCATTTCCGGTATCAACCATTCGCCGTTCAATTCTGAATAGTCTCCAGATGTTGTGGTTGCTGATACAAAGGCATAACCGCTTGGTAATTCCTCGTCAATTAGTACGTTCACTAAATTCACATTCCCAACGTTTGCCACTTCAATGGTAAACACCACTTCATCACCAACCACCGGTTCTGTAATATCAACCGTTTTGATAACTTCAATATCTACAATGCTATTCACTTCGGTGACAGTTCGATCGTCTGGGTCTCCATCTCCATCAATATCTGCATCTTCAGGGTTATTTGGATCATCGCTAAAGTCGGTCACAAACTCCCCATCAGGATCCACAGAACTCACACTGGCAAGGTTAATCACTATGCCCAGATCTATGTCGTCCTGCGTTATTTGATAGGTTGCTGTGATGGTAAAGTCATCTACCTCCCCTGGATCAAGCTCTGCAATTGGTCCACCCGTTACCGTTACTCCTGGTAATGGATCTATAATATTTACGTTAAAAAGAGTTGTATTACCTGTATTCTGCACTGTAAACACAAAACGAATAATGTCGTCTAATCCACCAGCAATACCATCGCCATTATCATCTTCCAGTGGTAAGAAGGATTTTAATAGGCTAATGGAGGGATTGAGAACAAAAATGGTCTCTGTAGGATCGTCCTCTGTATTACCGTCCTCATCATCTCCATCATCACTAGTATCTGTTATCACAGTACCTTGAAGCGTTGCCGCTTCTCCAAATACAGAGTTACTGATTCCACCGCTGTTTACATCATCTTGCTGAATGGTGTAGGTTGCAGTATATGTTACTACTTCTCCAACCTGGACAGTTCCTTCAGAGCTACCCAAAGTGCCACTTATATACTCTACACCAGCACCATCAAGGGTGAGGGTCTGACCATCAAAATTCAATAAGACATCGTCAAGAATCAGGTTATTAAGGGTAACGTTTCCTGTATTGGTCACTTCAATAGTATAAACAACACTGTCACCCGCATTGTCAATTCCATCACCATTATCTACGTAGTTAGCGGTTTTTACTATTTCCATACCGGCTAATTCATCAATTGTTATCACCGTTGGATCATTGGTTGGATCTCCATCTGTAGTTCCGTCTCCATTCGGAGTCTCTACAGTCTCATCTCCAGCATCTGATACATCCACTACATCGTCAGTTCCCGATGGACTGTCGCCTGTCGCTATTGCACTGTTCTCTATATATCCGGCATCTACATCGGCCTGGGTGATCGTCTGCTCCGCTGTTACTGTTGCACTCGCACCAGGAGCCAATACCGCTATCGGACTTCCTACTATACTACCTGCATCCGCATTCGGATCATCGATCTCTATATCAGTCAACGTGACGTTTCCTGTGTTGGTTACAATAATGTCATAGCTAAGCACATCCCCTACTGCCGATCCACCAGTGGTGACTACCTTGGTCACTACCATACCAGCATTCTGAGCTATCGGCGTTACCGTTGGGTCATTGGTTGGATCTCCATCTGTAGTTCCGTCTCCATTCGGAGTCTCTACAGTCT
>CAWZYX010000084.1:0-13195 GCA_963966315.1 uncultured Winogradskyella sp.
GGTCACGTAGACCTATTGGGACCTGCCATGGCAGTAGCTGATGAACTGATGGGGATTCCATCCTTTGATACACCCGATTATTCAGAGCTTTTCTCTGAAGAAAAGGAGATGATCGCCAAATTAAAGAAGGTCTTCCTGATGGTGGCTGGCTCAGCTGTACAGAAATTTGGACCGGAATTAGAGCAGCACCAGCAGTTATTACTCAACGCTTCCAATATCTTGATCGAGATTTACATGGCTGAATCTGCAATCTTAAGAGCAGAGAAGAATGCAAAACGTTTTGGCGAAGAAGCGCAGAAAGAGCAAATTGCTATGGCTAAGCTCTATCTGTTCAATGCTGTTGAGATCATTAAGAAAAATGGCCTTGAAGGCATCATTTCATTTACTGAAGGTGATGAGCAGCGCATGATGCTTATGGGTCTGAAGCGTTTTACCAAATACACCAACTACCCAAATGTAGTAGAATTGAGAAATACCATTGCCGAAAAAGTAAAAGCAGAAAACCAATACTGCTTTTAATAACTAGGTTTTAATATGATGCCAAAAGCCAATTCTCCCGATAGGTATCGGTAGAATTGGCTTTTTTAATTAACTTTAATAGCTCAATATAAACCTCTAGAAATGAAACAGGTAATCTCCCTATTACTCTTAATGATCGCCCAAACAATTATCGCTCAACCCAATACCGAAGTCTATCTGTTCGATCTCAAATTATCAAATTCAGATAACGGGCTATTCAATCAGCGGAATATTTCCAATAATCCGGGCTACGACAACCAACCCTTTTTTTACAACGACCATACAATTGTATTTTCTTCAACACGCAAAGGGCAAACAGACATCGCTTCCTACAACGTAAAAAATGGTGACCTTTCTTACATTAATGACACGAAAGGAGGAAGTGAGTATTCCCCCACCAGAATACCCGGAGAGCAGGCGGTTTCGGCCATTCGTTTAGATACTTCAGGCTTACAGCGCTTGTACCGATACGACTATAATACAGGAAAGGACACCCTTCTGGTAAATAATCTGGTGATCGGATACCACACCTGGGTAAACGACCACACCCTTGCCTCTTTTGTTTTAGAAGATCCTCAGACCCTAGTGATCAGCGATCTTAAGAAAGGTACCAACGTAACCATCGATAATGCCATAGGCAGATCATTACATAGTATTCCCGGGACAAGAAATACCTTCAGTTTCATTAGTAAAAAATCGAAGCGCTGGCTGATCAAATCAGTAAATATTGATAATAATAAAATTAGCACCATTGCACCCACTATAGAGGACGCTGAAGACATGTGCTGGTTGAAGAATGGTAGCATCATCATGGCCAGGGGAAATACGCTTTATCAACTAGATCCAAAAAATGACAAGGACTGGTCCGTAATGAAGGTCTTTAAGGATCCCGACCTTCAAAATATTACCAGAGTTGCCGTTAATGAGGCGGGTACGCTGCTTAGCATTGTTTCGGAAGTGGAACAGGTGGCCCCTGAAGTAATTGTGCAAAAACAATTAGATGCCTATAATTCAGGTGACCTGGATGCCTTTATGGCTACCTATTCAGAGGATGTTAAGTTATATCAGTTCCCAAATGATCTGATGAGCCAAGGTAAGGCTGCCATGCGACAGCAGTACGGGGCCATGTTCTCTTCCATTAGCGATTTGAATGCTGAGATCGAAGAAAGAATTGTTATTGGTAACAGAGTAATTGATAAGGAAAAAGTAACCGTTAATGGTAATATTGTTTACGCAGTAGCCATTTATGAAGTGACCAATGGTTTGATTTCCCGCGTCACCTTTATTCAGTAACAGGAACAGGCTCGAACCTTCATTTCTCCCCAAAGTACTCCCGTCAAGTGTATGCATCCAGTGATAACCAACCAGCAAGTCGATCGAACATTACCTATACTATTTCTTTTTTGTCTTGCATTCATTTTATTGTTTGGGTGCCGGCAATCAAATACGCTGCCGGATCCTTTAGAGGCCGGGTGGGAAGGCGAAAAAGTCTGTGAGATTATAGAAGATCAAGCTCGTTTAAGGGTTTTGAAATGCAGCTTTCCCCCGGGAGTTGGTCACAACAGACATTTTCATGCGGAACATTTTGGGTATACAGTGAAAGGAAGCCGCTTTAAAATTAAAGATATTGAAGGAACGCGGGTTGTGGATGTCCCAACAGGCTCTTCTTTTTACAATGAGTTCATTGAATGGCACGAGGTTCTGAATGTGGGAGATAGTACAGCGGTTTTTTTAATTATGGAGCCGAAATCATGATCAAATTCTTTAGACATATTAGAAAATCTTTACTTATGGAAAATAGGACAGAGCGTAAAGAAAATGTCTTGTGGACATTTTTAGAGAATGGACCAGCTTGTCGCGTTGGCAATTAAAACTTGATTGATGATAAAGCTATTCAGGAAAATTAGATACGAACTTATGAATCAAAATAAGTCCGCCAAACCTGCCTCGCCGGCAGGCAGGTACTTTAAATACGCCATTGGTGAAATTGTTCTAGTAGTAATTGGTATTCTTATTGCACTGCAGATCAACAATTGGAATAACCAACGCCTAGATGAAGAACGGGAAGCTTTTTTAATACGGCAGATTCATATAGAAATGAGTGATAATCTCGAGCAATTGAACGAGGTACAAAGCAACATTAAAGCAATAGTGGATGCCGGCTCAACACTTATTGAAATGTTCCCTTTAGATTTAGAAAAAGTAAGGGATGAAGCATTTATAAATAACTTTCCTGACTTCTTGTACTGCCCATCATTTGATCCCTATCAGGGCACTATAAAGTCCATCATAAATACGGGAGATTTAAACTTAATTCAGAACGACAGTTTGAGAAAATTGATTGTTACCTGGGAAGATGTCCTTGAAGATTATAAAGAAGAAGAGCAAATAGCATGGCAGTATGGGTACAAAATAATGGAGTGGACTACGGACCATTTTCCAAATCCAACTGTCGTTTCGTGGGATAATTATGAATTAGACTTTAAAGGTTTACAGGCCAGGATTGGAGAAAAAGTATCTAGATATGGCTATTCCTATAATGGTGAGGACAGCAGGATATTAAAGTTGCATATAAGGTCCATAATTGATTTAACTTCCAATGATTAAAATCTTTAGGCAAATAAGGCAATCACTAATTATGAAAGGACAAACAACAAAATACCTTAAATACGCTATCGGCGAAATAATCCTCGTAGTTATTGGAATTCTTATAGCACTTCAGATTAACAATTGGAATGAAAATCACAAAAGGCAGCAACTAAAGAGCAATTACATTAGCTCCCTGCAAGAGGATTTAAGACAAGATTCCGTATTGGTAGCTGATCAGTTCAATTTCTACAAGGCTGATACTACTCGCCTTAATGATCAAATTAGACGAATTAAAAAACAGCCTTCGAGGGATACCTTGGCGCGTATAGCAAGGTACGAGTTCAGCACCGATATTCAACTAATCACCGCTTTTAATAACAAAACTTATAATGCGCTCATTAATACTGGAGATATAGCTTTACTCGATCCATGGTTGGTTGAGGACTTAGCGCGGTTAGATCAGCTTCAAAAGCTGGCAGTTAGTGTATATGAGCTAAGCCTCAATTCCTATGCTGAAACTTTATTGGTCTACAGAGAACGGCTTTCTGTTTATGATGATGCCCTAGCAGGAGAGCTACTGGATCCTATTTGGGATCAATTGTCATACGAAGAGATACTAAAGAATTTTAATATGATTGCTACGGCTAAGCTCACTACAAGTGGTAATGTACTGCAATTTTTACCAGTTTATTTAGAAATAATTACCGATCTCGATACAAGAATCAAGGAGGTATACGATCAGTGAATACACCACTAGAATAAATAACCAAGTCTTAAATCAAAAAAATCGGCCACATGGCGGTGTACTTTTAAATTAAAGCCGGCAAAGAAATGCCTGTTAAAATGATAGGTTAAACCAAATCGCTGATACACATCATCATTGATGCGGTATTCATTGAAATAATAGATCCCCAGTTGCTGGCTGAAGGAGACCCGACCCCACCAGAATTCATGACCTATTAAGACACTCCCTTGCGCAAAACTTCGGTCCAGACCATCCTCTTCAATCTGCTCCTTCCTTGAATAATCAAAGATCCATTCAGTACCTCCCATCAAAGCACTTCTACCACCGATCCAACGGCTGTAATTAGCAGAGAGGCCAAATACAAAAAACTTATCCTTATCACCCACCGCGGCGTTGCTCCATCCCGAAAGAAATGCCAGAAAAACCCGTGTCTTCTGCTCAGGAGGCTCCCGTTTACCTGTTCTGTTATAGTCCGGGAAGTCCACAGGAGTGAGACTCTTATTAACTCCCAGGCTCAAAGAAGGAAAATTAAGACCTTTATTAGGGGTACTTACCCCACCATTGGAAGTGTGGTTGTATTTTGCTGCCAGATGAATATTCCAGGAATCGGTAAGTCTGTAATTCATCCCCAGACCAAAGGAGAGAGCAAAACTCAGTCTGGTACTGTAGGACTCATTCAGTGGGTTACTGACTTCGTCATAAGGATTGGTGAGATAGGCTGCGCCTATTCCCGCTCGAACAAAAAAGTTGGTTCGCTTTTGAGTTCTAAAATAAGGTTCGAGAAAACCCATGCTAAGGATTCCACTGCCCAACACATCAGGATTATCAAAATTCCAGTAGGCCAGGTCCACCCCCACTCGTGGAAAACAGTTGCAAAAATCCCATGCTTTTTTAGAGAGTAGTAGTTTACTCCACTCGATGCCTATAGCCGTGGGGTAGGCATCGTCAATTTGTCGTAAGGAGGGTGCATGCTTTAAGATATTTCCGTAATCTAAATAAGCTCCAAGAACTGTGGGATTATTTATTGGTTCATTCCTATTGTTCTGAGCAAAGCAGGAATATCCCAATAAAACCATAATTAGGTAACAGAGCCAGATGCGGCACATAGCAATTTTTTTTAGTCAAATTTCCTTTTCTTTTCTAAATATACAAAGAAGTTTATTCTAAACTCGTTCATAGGTACTAAGCTCAAACAATCTAAAAATCAGCGAAGCTGACCAAACTCATTTTCTAACCTCCTTTTTTAACTACCTTACAGGGTTAGAATCAGTCACCATTATTGATAATAACGGTACTATCGAAAATTTAAAAAAAAGTTATTCAGGTAACAAACAGACTAAAATCATGAACTACAGAGTACATAGAATTGATGTAAAGAGGGATGATATTCAGGAAAAATTAGAGCGGTTTCTGAACACGCTTGAAGGAGAGCTTGTTTCTATCCTACCGAACGTCCGTCCTACTTTTCAGATGATGGGAGCCATCGCAAAGGTGGACTTTGTTCTTATTGTTGAAAGAAACACCTCTGACCGTTAGATCTAACTTAAAATCAGAGTATGAGTAGAAATAGATATGAAAAGTGGTGACAATTTTTTTATCGATATACAGGCCATGCGCACAGTCGATCGGATTCGGGTGATTTATTTTCTCATTGCTGTGCTTTTCTTTTTCCTTACCGAACTGGGAAGAAAGGTTTACAGGCCTTTTATTTACAGAAATAGTATTGATGACTACGGTATTGCGGATAGCGTTGGTAATTCGGGTGGGATCATTGTTCAGATTTTTGTTGCTCTGGCCATTTTGAACGCTCCCGGAGCAAAAGCGTTTCGCATCGTTGGGTTTATGGTCGCCGGATATATTCTCTATGAAATACTTCAGCCCTATTTACCACGAGGCGTTTTTGACTGGAAAGATATCTATGGCACTTTAATCGGTGGGGTCTTATCAGTCATTTTGTTGCTGCTGATAAAAAAAGTATTCATAAACAAAGTATTCTTCAGTTTAAATCAATAAACGAATTTGCACCCAACCGTCCTATCTTTTCAATAAGTGCTGGTGAAGACTGTTTTAACAGATATTTAAATTATATCCACCCGATCAATTCCCAATCAGAATCAGATCTTCCTGAGGAGCTATCAAGTACTCTGCACCCTCTTCAGTGACAACGGCCATTTCCTCTACAGATATGGTTTTTGTACCGCCATTTTCCAGTTTCCAGGCATGAAAGCCGTCAAAGGCAAAGGTCATCCCCACTTTTAGTTCCTTCTGAGAGGCCGGTCTTACATGTGAAGCCTGTGAGCCCCCCAAATTTGGCCCAACATCATGAGCAACGTAACCTACTGGATGTCCCGTGCTCCACATCACATAATCCGATCCTGCTTGTTCCATTAATACTCGCTGTGCTCGGTCAACATCCACACCTTTTACTCCTGGTTTCATGGCATTTAACGCAGCTCTGTTTCCGGCCTTCCCACTGTTCCAGTAATGCATAATGTCTTCAGGAGCTTCCGTCTCCCCTTCTTTAAGTACATAGGCAAAACGCTGAATATCGCTACACCAGCGATCATAGACCTTGATACCAAAATCTATTTGTATCACATCACCTGGCATGATCACCTTATCAGTTGCATGCGAATGCCCTCGATCTGCTCCTGAATTCACATTGGGATTCTGGTCAGGCGCCCAGGCGTCTGTTACGGCATATTCGGCCATTTTCTGTTTTAAGAAACGAGCGATATCCGCATCTGTAGATACGCCAGGCACCACCTGCTGATAGGCCTCAATTTGCCAGTCGGCAGTTAACTGAGCTGCCTTTCTTAAAATAGCCACTTCTTCAGGCAGCTTGATGGATAACCACTCATAGACCACTTCTGTGGAAGAGACCAGTCGATCTGCATAATTCCCCAGCTTGTCCTCAAGGTCCTGGCGCTGAGAATAAGACAAACCGTCTGCCATGGAGTTACTGGTAGATGAATTGACGGCAATTCGTCCGAAGTCTTTCATTTTAATGAATTCTGCAGCCATTGCAACCGCAGAGCTACCGCGCTCTATAGAAACCACTTCATCATGAATATTCAGGTCGTCCAATGCTGTACTTTCTCCCGATGGTGAAAACACCAGGGAGTGAAATCCCTCATCGTCATTGTAAAATAAAAATACGGCTGTACCTCCTGCATTTTCCCCACCGATATGTGCAGCGATGGGATCGTTATTATTCTCGCGGCAAATGATCAACCAACAGTCCGTTTCTGCTGCTTTAAGCGCCTTGGGTAACAATTTATCAATGCGTTGTTTTCTGATCTCAGGCCAGGGGTTCTCACCCCAATAGGCTTCGGCATCAACAAATGATGCATCTGTGCTTTCTTTTGTTTGTTGATGGCAGGCAACTACGAGTAGGATCAAGATAAAAGTTAAAAGTCGGTTCATATTGTAAGTTTCTGTATCTTGACGAAAGATAAGGAAATGTAAGAAGTTGGAAAACTCAAAGGACATTACGGAGCCTGGAAACGCTAAAACCATGAAATACTTCACATTTTTCATCTTATTACCGTCTCTGCTTCTCGGCCAGGAGTCGCGGCTTGAAGCAAAACTTGAAAATATTGCCTGGATATCAGGAACCTGGCATGGAGAAGCCTTTGGAGGACAGGTAGAAGAGATATGGAGTGAACCGTCCGGTGGATCCATGATGGCTACGTTTAAACTAGTAGTGGATGGAGCAGTAGGTTTTTATGAAATTGAGATCATAAGAGAACTAAACAACACCTTAATCCTTCAACTTAAACATTTCACACCTAGCTTAAAAGGCTGGGAGACCAAAGACGAAACCATTGACTTTCCCTTAAATTACATCACGAAAGATAAAGTCGTTTTTGAAGGGATGATCTTTGAACGGATAAGTGATACAGAAATGCATGTTTCCGTAGAGGTAACCAATGACTCCGGGGAAGTGGAGTTATTAAAACTTGAATACTTCAGACAATGAGCAAATTTATTTCGAATCTACTTTGCACTATGCTATGGTTACTTCCTTGGCTTGTCCCAGCTCAAAATACATCCAAAACTAATGATGAACTGATGCATGTGATTAAGTCAAAGGAGGAGATCATGGTGGATGGAACAGCTAGCGAGGCTGCATGGACCCGGCAGTCCTGGTACCAATTAAACCATCTTTGGCTTGGAGAGCCTTACGATGTCTCGGACTTTAGTGGCAGGTACAAATTGCTTTGGCGGGAAAATGCCCTCTATCTATTGGTCGAAATCACAGACGATGTATTGCTAGATCGTTTTCAGGACCCTCTTATGCAGTGGTGGGATGAGGACTGTCTCGAAATTTTTATTGATGAGGACAATAGTGGAGGTAACCATCAATACAATCACTCGGCATTTGCCTATCATGTGGATTTGGAGGGAAATGTGGTAGACGTCAACCCTCATGGCGAAGGAAAACTGTATAATTCGCATGTGATCTCTAAACGAACAACCAAAGGAAAAATAAGCACCTGGGAGGTGAAAATTTTTGTTTTTGATGATACTTTCACTGATGATTCAGTTCAGGTACCAAAAAAACTCTCGGCCGGTAAAGAAATAGGCTTTGCCCTCGCCTACTGCGACAATGACAACAGTGAACATCGGGAGAATTTCATTGGGTCCTCCAAACACCCTGGTTTCAAGCAGGATATGGGCTGGAAAGATGCCAGTATTTTCGGTACCATATTACTTGTAGAGGACTAAGGCTGTTCTCCGCTTCAAGCCCTTAATTTGGGACTAGCGTTTCAACTCCGTTAAATGAGAATCTTTGTTCGAAGGTCTCCAACTTAAAACCTGACTTTCCGTGCTTTTAATAATGCAGACAACCGCATTATCGGATCACACTCTTGATCTTTGGTTTTTTAATTCCCTCAGACATATTAATAGCCGTTTCTATCAATGCCAGGTGAGAGTATGCCTGAGGAAAATTACCCAAAAGTCTTTTAGACTTAAAATCAATATCCTCGCTAAACAGTCCCAGATGGTTCCCATACGAAAGCAGTTTATCGAACATTTTAATAGCACGTTCCTGTTCTCCAATTTTATACAAGCTGTTGATGAACCAGAAGGTACAAATGGTAAAAGAAGAAGTAGGCAATCCAAAATCGTCTTTGGTCTTGTAACGATACAGTAGCCCCTCATAGCACAATTCGCGTTCAATCGCCTTTACAGTACTGATGTACTGTGGGTGTCTTGCCTCTATAAACCCATAAGACTCCATGAGTAACACGGCTGCATCCAGATCTTTGGAACCATAGGCCTGAGTAAAGGCCTGTACCTCATCGTTCCAGGCATTCTCCATAATATCTTCTCTGATTTCCTGTTCCAAAAGCTGCCATCTGGCCAGTTTGGTTGTTTTTCCGAGCAACTCAGCCACTTTAATGGCCTTATCAACGGCTGTCCAGCAAAGGACCTTGGAAAAGGTAAAATGCTGATCCTCCTCACGAAACTCCCATATCCCTTTGTCTGGCTCCCGCCAGTGCCTTCCAACCACCCAAACAACACCTTTAGTAATGGTCCACAACTCTTCGCGGTGATCCACATCACTACTAAAATTGAGCAGCAACTGGTAGATCACATCCATTAAAATACCGTAAATGTCATTCTGCTTCTGTTTGTAGGCCGCATTTCCAATCCTTACAGGTTTGGATCCATGATAACCATAGAGGTGGTCCAGAGTTAATTCGGTAAGCTTCTTTTCCCTGTCAATTCCATACATGATCTGAAGCTTTTCATCTTTATCAGGCATTAGGTCAATGATGAAATTCAAATAGCGCTTACCAATATTTTTATGGCCTAATTGAGTCATGACCTTAATGACCATAGAGGCATCGCGAATCCAGCAAAAACGGTAATCCCAATTACGCACCTCACCTATGGTTTCGGGTAAACTGGTGGTTGCTGCTGCAAGAACTGCTCCGGTCTTATCGTAACTTAAGAGTTTTAAAGTGATGGCACTACGAGCAATGTAGTCGTTGTAATTTTTAAAAGCATTCGTGCGCTCCATCCAATTCAACCAGTAGACCTTGGTACGTTCATACTCCAACTGTACCTCTTTCCACTCCGGAGTAAAGAGCTTTTCATTATAACCGAACCAGAAAAAATGATCTCCGTGAATCGTTACTTCTGTCCCTTCAACAATGGCGTGATGATCCAAATCAGAATACAAAAACAAGGTGTCGTAGGTCTCCTCATCATTTATACTTACAATAAAATCGTGTTTGATGTAACTGGTAGTTAAGCCTTTGGCATATTCCAGAGCCGGTTGATAGCGCACTTTAAAACTAGGCTTACCCGAACAATGTTTTACAAATCGAATTACCTCAGGAGGTTTATGGTATTTCCGTTCTGCTTTGTAATACCTGGGCATAAAATCATGAACTTCAAAAGCGTCGAGGCCATTGCTGAATCTCGTTCGAAGAATGGCTGTATCCTTTATATAATCTTGAGTGATCTCATAGCTTTCATCGACCTCAAAACCAAAAAACCCACCGATCTCTTCGTCTAGTAGCTTTCCAAAAACAGACGCAGCATCAAATTTTGGAAGACAACACCAATCTATAGATCCTGTTTTAGAAATGAGAGCGGCACTCTGACAGTTACCTATGATACCGTAATGTAAATTGTTCATTAATTCTCTTTGTTAGTTATGGCTAAGCCTGCAATTTTCTTTAAATTAACGAAAATCAAAGGAACCTGACAATTAATGAATCCAAATAAAACCATAATCGTTTCCAACCGACTTCCACTTCAAATTTCAAAAGAAGATGATGGCTTTAGCGTGGTCCCCAGTGTTGGTGGACTGGCAACAGGCATGAAATCTGTACATGCGGAAGGTAATGGCATTTGGATCGGCTGGTCCGGGATCGTCGAAAACGAACTTCAAGGCGATTCAAAGAAGGAAATTGAGGCAAAAATAAAAACAGAGAAATGTGTACCTGTTCATCTTACGGAGGAAGACCTGAATTTATACTACCTGGGGTTTAGCAACAAATCGCTCTGGCCACTGTTCCATTATTTTATGGAATACACCACTTTTGAGCAGGATGAATGGGAAGCTTATGAGCGAGTTAATCAGAAGTTTGCAGACGAAGTACTGAAGCATATAGAGGATGGTGATTCTGTTTGGGTGCATGATTACCAGTTAATGCTGGTTCCTAAAATGATCCGCGATCAAAAACCGGACATCACTATTGGTTTCTTTTTACACATCCCCTTTCCTTCTTACGAAATCTTCAGGACCTTCCCGTGGCGTGAGGAGCTCCTTGAAGGCGTTTTGGGGTCTGATCTGATTGGATTTCATACCTACGATTACGAACGGCATTTTTTAAGTTCCATTAAGCGGATCATGCGACTGGACGTCAACTTTAATGAGATCTCGCACCACGACCGTGTGATCAAAGTAGACTCCTTTCCTATGGGGATTGACTATGCCAAATTCAATAATGCTGCGAAAAACCATAATCAAACGGGCGCTCATATATCCGATCTTCAGGAGCGTTTGAATCAACATTTATCAGAAGACACCAAGCTCATCCTCTCCATCGACCGAATGGACTATACAAAAGGTATTCCCAACAGGATCAAGGCCTTTGAGTACTTTCTGGATCATTACCCTGAGTTTAAAGAGAAGGTCAGACTGATCATGCTGGCCGTTCCTTCGCGATCGGATGTCCCTCAGTATCAAAAACTCAAACGAGAAACCGATGAATTGGTAGGTCGTATCAACGGTAAATTCGCCACAGTCAGCTGGACCCCCATTTGGTATTACTACCGCTCCCTTCCTTTTGAAGGGCTTATCGATCTGTACACCACTTGTCACGTAGCGCTCATCACACCCGTGAGGGACGGTATGAACCTGGTGGCCAAGGAATACGTTGCAACTAGAACGAATCAGGATGGGGTTCTCGTACTCAGTGAAATGGCAGGAGCATCCAAAGAAATGAATGAGGCTCTTATTATAAACCCTAATAGTTATGAAGACTTTTCTGAGAGCCTGAAGCGCGCTTTGACCATGCCTCTGGAGGAACAGCAATCCAGAATGAAACACCTGCAGAAACGCCTTAAACGCTACAACGTCGAAAAATGGGCGTCGGAGTTCCTGGCCGCTTTGGAGGCCACAAATGATATGCAAGAGGTGATCGTTGCAAAAAAAATGAGTGCGAAAGATGAAAATGAGCTGATACGTGATTTTAAATCCAAAAACAAGCGTCTTTTATTTCTCGATTATGACGGTACTCTGGTCGGTTTTAAGGATAACCCTCAGGATGCCAAACCGACCGCTGAACTCTATGAGCTCCTGGACCGGTTAAATGCGCTTCCCAATACTGAAGTTGTATTGATCAGCGGCAGGGATCGGGAGACCTTCGAAAAGTGGTTTTCACATAAGAACTACACCCTTATTACAGATCACGGTGTCTGGATCTGTAAAGATCAAAACTGGCAGGCACTGGAACGCCTTAAAACGGAGTGGATGAAAAGTATAAGGCCCATCCTGGATACCTTTGTCGATCGTACTCCCGGTACATTTATCGAGCCAAAAACCTATTCTTTAGCATGGCATTATCGTACGGCAGACCCCGAACTGGCCCAAACGAGAACAATTGAGCTGAATACCGTACTCACCAGTATGGTGGCCAATAATGACCTATCCGTTCTGGAAGGGAATAAGGTCATTGAAATTAAAAGCAGTAATGTCAATAAAGGGCGTGCTGTCAATCGAGTATTGGTTCGTGATAATTACGATTTTGTTTTGGTCATTGGAGACGACTGGACAGACGAATACATGTTTGAGGAGGCTCCGGACTTTGCTCACACAATTAAAGTAGGATACAACCGTACCAAGGCTAAATATCAGATAAAAGATTCCAAGAAAGTACTTGAATTACTTACCAGGATTTCATCAGTAGAAAAATAATGAAACATTCTAAAGGTCGGTTAGCAGCTCTAAGTGATGGGGTGTTTGCTTTTGCAGCTACTTTACTGGTAGTTGATATTGGAACCGACTTAAAGCTCAGTCAGTTAGATCTTCAAATCCCCTCTTTTATAAGTTTTGGAATTGCCTTCTTTGTGATGATGGCTCTGTGGAAGTTGCACTACAACTTTTTTCAAAGAACAACTTACATAGATAATTGGATCATAGCTGCCAATACTTTGCTGTTGTTCACAATTCTGTTTTATTTGTTTCCGCTCAAAACCCTTATCAACTCTATTACAATGCAAAAAGCCCTTGCCTATGACGATTTGGCTCAACTATTTATCCTCTACGGATTTGGATTCTTCCTTATATTTACATCCTACACTTTACTCTACTGG